>JBAVKY010000020.1:0-5601 GCA_049688555.1 Propionicimonas sp. | reverse complement strand
GGTCAGCTTGATGAACGACGGCTTGTCCGTGACCGCCTTGGCGGCCTCGATCGCGTCGTACAGCCCCTCCACATTCTCGGTGTAGCCCGTGCCGCCGTTGGTCCAATCGACATGCTGCACGTGCCAGCCATACGCGGCATACCGAGCCATCACGTCCTCGGTGAACGCGATCTGGGTCTCGCCTTCGATCGAAATCCGGTTGTCGTCATAGATCAGCACCAGATTCCCCAGCTTCTGCGCGGCGGCAAGCGACGACGCCTCCGAAGCGACACCCTCCTGCATGCACCCGTCACCGGCGATGCAGTAGACCATGTGGTCGAAGACCGACCCACCCTCTGGCGTGGACGGATCCAGCAGCCCCCGCGCCCGCCGGGCCGCCATCGCGAACCCGACGGCGTTCGCCACGCCGGCCCCCAACGGACCAGTCGTCGCTTCCACCCCGGCCGTGTGGCCGAACTCGGGATGCCCCGGCGTCAGCGACCCCTCCGTCCGCAACGCGGCCAGGTCGTCGATCTCCAACCCGTACCCGGCCAGGAACAACTGGGCGTACTGCGTCAACGACGAATGCCCGATCGACAAGATGAACCGGTCCCGGCCGGCCCACTTCGGATCGGCGGGATCGCCGATCATCACCTTCTGGTACAGCAGGTAGGCCACCGGAGCCAGCGAGATCGCCGTCCCCGGATGCCCGTTGCCGACCTTCTCCACCGCCTCCGCCGCCAGCACGCGAGCCACATTCACCGCGGCGTGGTCTTGGTCAGTCCAGGACAGGGAGTTGGTCATCATTGGCCTTTCGTTCAACTTCCGAAATTCGCGCTAACGCTTGCGTTTTGCCACATCGTAGCGTGGTCAGTCTACGCCGACACAGCCCTAAGGCGCCGCTACTTCTCGGCTGACCGCTGCTTCCTGCCGGCCTACAGGCATGGAGGGATTTCCCCGACCGATGCCCCTGGGGGTATAGTTTGGCTGGATTACTCGGAATGGAGTCCCAATGCAGCGACTGGTCATTCTCGGCGGCGGAACCGCCGGCACCATGGTGGCGAACAAGCTTCGTGCCGTGCTCGGAAAGCACGAGCTCCACATCACGGTCGTCGACCGCGACGATGCCCATCACTACCAGCCCGGCTACCTGTTCATGCCGTTCGGCATCTATAACACCAGCGACATCGTCCGCTCCCGTCACAAGTTCATCCGCGACGGAATCGACCTGATCCTGACCGAGATCGATCGCGTGGATCCGGTCTACAAGGTGGTTCACCTCGCGGACGGGCGCACCCTCTCGTACGACATCTGCGTGATAGCGACCGGCGTGGGTCCTCGTCCGGACGCGACGCCGGGCATGCAGGGTTCCGAGTGGGGCAACTCGGTCCACGAGTTCTACTCGTTGCCCGGCGCCCAGAAGCTCACCGAGGCCATGCGGCGGTTCCGAGGCGGACGAATGGTCGTCCACATCACCGAGATGCCCATCAAGTGCCCGGTGGCGCCGCTGGAGTTCACCTTCCTGGCCGACGACTGGCTGCGCAAGCACGGCATCAGAGAACGCACCGAGCTGACCTACGTCACCCCACTCGACGGTGCCTTCACCAAGCCGGTGGCCTCCCGCGAGCTCGCCACTGCGTTGACCGATCGCCAGATCGCCCTGGAGACCGACTTCGCGGTGGAGTCGATCGACAACGACGCTATGGAACTGGTCGGCTTCGACGGACGGCGGATCGGCTTCGACATGCTGGTGACCGTGCCCCTCAACATGGGGGCGGACTACATCGCGCGCTCCGGCCTGGGCGACGAGCTCAACCTCGTCCCGTGCGATCAGCACACCATGGTCAGCCTCGCGCACCCCGACATCTTCGTGCTCGGGGACGCCGGAACCCTGCAGACCTCCAAGGCGGGTTCCGTCGCGCACTTCAGCGCCGAGGTATTCGTCGCCAACTTCCTGGCGACCTTCCGAGGGCAGCCTGCCACCCACGGCTTTGACGGCCACGCGAACTGCTTCATCGAATCCGGGAACCGCAAGGGCATGCTGCTCGACTTCAACTACGCAACCGAGCCCTTCACCGGCGAGTTCCCGTTGCCTGTGGTCGGCCCGTTCAAGTTGCTCAAAGAGACCCGGATGAACCACCTCGGCAAACTCGCCTTCCGCTGGGTCTACTGGAACATGCTGCTGCCCGGTCGACCGATCCCACTGCCCGGTGCGATGAGCCTGGCAGGCAAGCGGGTCGAGGAAGACGTCAGCGCCGCGGCCACCGGCATGCCGACCGCTGTCGCACCGGCCAGCCCCACGCCCGCGCGTGCGGCTCCCGCGGTCAAGCCCGCCCGGCCACGGCTGGAAACCAAGCCCCTGGTCACGACCGCGGCAAAACCGGCGACGGGCGCTTCCCCCCACGCCAGGAAGCCGGGTGCGCCGGTGCCTGCCTACCAGTCGCGGCCCGCGGTGAACGCGACCGCTGACCCAGCCGACATCCTGCCCAACCCGATCATCCCGAAGTTCTGAGGAGAAACCCATGCCCACGACCATGATCGCCGGTCGTCCGATCGATGTGAACACCGAAGGATTCCTCACCAACTACGACCAGTGGGACGAGGCGCTCGGCGCCACCCTCGCTGGCCTGATCGGGATCGAGATGACCGAGGCCCATTGGGCGCCCATCCGCTTCCTGCGGGCCGATTACCCGGCCCGCGGCGAGACCGCCACGCTGCGGCGCGTCAGCCAGCTCGGTGGCTTCGGCATCAAGGACCTTTTCGCGCTGTTCCCGGGGAAACCCGCCAAGAAGATGTCCTACATCGCCGGGCTACCCAAGCCCAAGGGCTGTGTCTGAGAGGAATGTCCATGACCGACACCATCACCGACACCGTGATCATCCCTGATTTCGGGACCGAGACCGCTGCCTCACTGGCCGCCTCCGAGCAGACCCCGGCAGGCCGCAAGCTGGTCATCATCTGCTCCAAGGGGAACCTCGACATGGCCTATCCGGGGCTCATCCTCGGCTCAGCCGCCCTCGGTGAGGGCATCGAGACCCATCTGTTCTTCACCTTCTGGGGCTTCGACATGATCACCAAGGGTCGGATGGAAGACCTGAAGTTCACCATGCTCGGCAACACCGCCATGCACCTCGTGCAGGCACCCAAGATGCCGATCCCAGCCGTGATGGGTGCGATCCCCGGCATGACGAAGGTCGCGACGAAGATGATGAAGAAGCAGATCGACGACTTGGAGATCCCCGAGGTGCCTGATCTGCTCGAGCAGATCGTCGAAATGGGTGGTCACCTGTGGGGCTGCCGGATGTCCTTCGACATGATGAAGCTCAACGAGGCCGACCTGTTCGATGGCGTCGAGGGGATCATCAGCGCGAGCGACTTCATGGAGATCTCCGAGGGCGGACAGATCATCTTCATCTAGCTGACGCCTGCCGAAACAGCGGGAATCCCCCACGTGGGGGCGCCGGGGGCAGTTCAGTGAGGCTCGACGAAGACGGCGACCGTCCGCGCCGGGACCAGGAAGCCTTGGTCGGCGATCTCGCTGCCTTTGACGACGTCGTCGCAGCCGTCGGCCTGGACCGGATGCAGCCGGTAACCGGCCGACGGCCCCGGGACTCCCTGATGGACGATGCGCGGCGTGGCGTTGAAGATCGTCACCAAACTCCGCCAGCGCGGTTCGACGGCTCCCACCGCACCCGTGGCGCCGATCCGCATCACGATCACGCCGGGTACCTGCTGCCAGGTGTTCGACACTGGGAAGCTCACGCTGGACCGGATCGCCGCGGCGGTTCGCAGCCGGAACAGGCGGGTGGAAGCTCGCAGCCGCAACAGGTCGAGCGCCAACTCGTGACTGAAGGCGATGTCCTCTGGCGCCGGTTTGAGGGCTGGGTCAGCCAGCAAGGGACGCAGGATGTGCCAGTTCGGCCCGTTGTCGCGCTCCGGCGGCAATCCGGCAGCGAACCCGTTGTCGGTCATCGAGAAGTCGAGGAAGTTGAACCAGTCACCGGAGTTGAAGGAGTTCCGGTCGAGGCTCTTGGAGCGCAGCAGGTCCGTCCCGGCATGCCACAGCGGCGGCGATTGGCCGAGGGTCGCCAAAGCGAGGCAGACGGCATTGAGGCGCACCCGCTCTGACATCGGGGTGGCAGGATGCAGCTTGAGGGTCAAGGCGTCGAAGAGCGTCTCGTTGTCGTGCGCGTCGACGTAGTTGATCACTTCGTCCGGCTCATCGGCGTAGCCCGCCTCGTACCAGCCGTAGCGCAGTTCATCGCCCCGCACCTGATGGCCCAGCGAGTTGGCCCCGAAGCGGAAGGAGCGCAGATTGCCCGCCAGGCTCAGCTGGATGAGATCGGTCGCGTGCGCCAACCGCTCCCCCGACCCGTTGACGTTTTGATCGGGGACCGCCCCGTTCCACGCCGTCACCAGGCCCGTCCCGAAACCCTGCACGCGGGGATCCGCGTTCCATCCGCCGCCACGGACGGCGTCACGCAGTCGGTCATTGAACGTGGCGATCCCGGTGCCGCCCAATTGACCCTGGGTGGCTTGGACGAACCGGGCGTTGAAGGCAACCTCGCCGAAGTTCCAGCCTTCCCCGTAGAGGGTGACGGCCCGTCCGTCAACCCCATCCCGCCCCAGCGTCAGGTCGTCGAGCGCTGCCCGGACAGCCAGCATGTTGGCTCTGGTGTGGTGACCCATCAGGTCGAAGCGGAAGCCGTCCACACGGTAGCCGCGAGCCCAGGAAACACACGCGTCCACCATGAGTTTCTCGGCCATTCGATGTTCGCTGGCCACGTTGGCGCAGCAGGTGGACGACTCCACTTCCCCGCAGGGAGTGAGCCGATGGTAGTAGCCGGGCACGATCCGGTCGAGCACGCTCTTGGTGTCCTGGCCGGAGCTCGCCGTGTGGTTGAACACCATGTCGAGCACCACCCGCAAGCCGGCGGCGTGCAGCGCACCGACCATGGCGCGGAACTCCGTCACCCGTCCGGCTCCCTCCGCGGTTTCGAGACTGGAGGAGAACGATCCCTCCGAGGCCAGGTAGTGCCACGGGTCGTAGCCCCAGTTGAAGCCGTTCACCGCTGAGGTGGCGAGCACCTCGCGCTGCTGCTCGTCGCTGTCCGGTGGCAGCGCCTTGAGCCGGTGCTTGCGCGGCAGGCTCTGCTGATCGGGGTGCTCCTCAACCGAGGCGTTGTCGAACACCGGCAGCAACTGGACGCTGGTCAGGCCCGCCTGGGCCAGACCGCGCAGGTGCGCCATGCCGGCGCTGTCGGCGGTGAAGGCCAGGAAGGTGCCCCGCAGCTCTGGCGGCACCGTCTTGTCGCTGATGGAGAAGTCGCGGACGTGCAACTCATAGATCACTTGATCGACGGGGTGTGCAAGCACCGGGCTGGGGGTTTCCGCCCAAGCGGTCGGCACGAGGTCGGGGTCATCCACGTCGATGATGACCGAGTGGGTGGAATTGATCGTCAATGCAGTCGAGTAGGGGTCGGTGACCCGGTTGCTGACGACCCGGTGATGGTCGCGGGCGTAGACCGTCACCTCGTAGAGGTAGCGGCCGGCGAGCCAGTCGGCGCTCCCGACCGCCAGCCACACGCCGTCCTCGCTGCGGGTCATGGGGTGGCTCTGGGG
>JBAVKY010000019.1:0-7814 GCA_049688555.1 Propionicimonas sp. | reverse complement strand
AACCCGACCACCTCGCGTGGCACCGTGGGCGACGTATCTTGCGGTGTGGCCGGGGGAACCGCAGCCGCGAAGCGATCAGCCTTCCGGCTGCGCCTTCCCGGGTTGCCGCAGACTTCTTGCCAGACTGGGCGGTAGCTGCGCCGGCCAACGGCCCGGAGCGAGTCGGGTGGGGCTAGGCAAGGGTGCAGAGGGGGTTCTCGTGACGGTGACGGCTCAGGCGGCGGAAGGGGACAGGAGCGACGGAGCTCGGCTCGCCGCCCTGTTGCTAGATTCCCAGACCTGGGCCACGCGGCGCGTTGAGGTGATCTCGCACGCAGCGAACGGCGAAACCCGCAGGTCCATCAGCCTGGACTTCCGCATCCCCGCGGAACTCGCGATCAGCGAGAACCCCGACACCGTTCTGGTTCCCCTTGCTCTGCTGCGCAAGGGGCCGCTGACCAGTCTTGATGTCCGGGACGATGCGGGGCGCGCGGTCCCGGTACTCGATCGACAGGCCAATGCTCGCTGGGCCGAACTCGCCCTAGCCAGCACACTGGGTGGCGACTTCTCGATCTCGCTTTCACCGGAGCAGATGACGGCGGTCAGCAGGGTCGTTGGAGGCGAGCCGTCGGCTGCCATCGGCGCGGCGGCAGGGATGAGGCAGAAGCTGCTTGTTGGGTCTCCCGAGGAAGACGCCCGGGATGGGATGCCGCTGCTGGGGTCGTTTGCTCTCATGGATGACCTTGCCACCAGTTTCGTTCTGCTGGCCGAGATCCCCGATTCCGTCGTCGGCCGCCGAGCGGTAGTCAAGTTCTCCTACGAAGACCCTTCGGGGTCGCCACCCTTCGGGCTGTGGCGCCTGCTTGATCCAAAGAAGAGCGAGGAGATCGAGAGCCTGCCTGTCGCTGACGCGGCCAGCTACCACCTGGAGCTGCGACCGCCGGTTGGAGTCAGTGCCAGGAGGCTCAGTCTTTCCAGCAGTGAGAGGGCGGAAGCCTGGCGCAGTGAGTCACCCGGTCCGATCGCGCACATCAATGTCCGGGATAGCACCCCTGGCGCTTCCTACTCCGCCGTCGCCGATCTCCGGCCACTGGCGGCGGGGCTGACCAGTTACGCCGTTGTGGCCGCTGTCGCGGCGTTCTTGCTGTTCTGGGTTCCTACGCTGTGGCCGGAGGCTGTGCTTGCCAATGCGCTGAACCCGGCCGTCAGCGCCACGACTGCGACCGCCCTCTTGGCGGTGCCGGCGTTTCTGCTCGCCCTACTATCCCGCCCACCGGAGCATCCCGTTGTTTCGCGTGTGTATTTCCCCGTTCGACTGGTCACCGGCGGTACAGCGCTGACGCTCCTCTTGGCCGCCGCGGCATTGGTGATGGTGCGAAGCCTGAACACGCTGCACGGGTTCGCTCTCGGGCTGCTGGTCGTTCAGGGGTTGCTGGCGGCATACTCAGCCTGCATCCTTGCTGTGTCAGACCCGCCTCGTATCGTCAAGAACCTAGAGAGACTGGCGGCAGTCGCCAGGAGAGTGAGAAGGGCGATTCGATCATGAGCGACAAGAAGACCGGCGGAACAGCGACCACTCAGGGATCTACCAAGGCCAGCATCATCGTCAGATCGACCGAGACCGGACGCCTCACGAGCATGGGCGGAAAGGGAACCCCTGAACAGCGGCGCGAGGCCATCCGACAGACTCTGAGGAAGGCTCGCTGAAACCACGCGACCTCTACCCCGCTGCCACCGGGTCCAGTAGCCCTGCCCTTTCGCACGTGGCAGTGGACCCTTGTGAGGCGGTGGCAGATCATGCTGAGAACGACCCGCTTGGCTGCCCTCGTCAGGTGCACGAGACCCCACACAACACATTACGGTCGGGCGCCGTCGGTGTCGGTCGATCGCACGCTATGGCATTTCTCTGCCATGGCTGAAGGAGGCGAACCCCTCAGCCGTCGGGCTGGCCCGATCCCAATGAGCTCGCTCGCGAACGGCCCGGGTGGCCCGTGCAAGCCGCTACACCCGGTCAGATGTCGCCCTCGAAGTCGCCTCGGAGCTCGGCCTCGAACGCGCGCTGTTCTTCACCTGCGTCGTACTGGTAGTCCTCGATGACCGAAAGCATGTCCACCTCGGTCGCCACGGTCTGGTACGCGTCATGGATGGCTGTCGCCAACGCCACGAAGTCGATCTGGTCTTGCTCATCTGCCAGTGAGCCGGGATAGCGGAACGACTCGCCAACCAAGTCGGTGCTGTGGATGAGCTCTAGCGTCTTGCGGACCTTGGGCGGCACGGTCTCCAGGTTCAGTGCGAGCAGGTGCTTGTCGATCTCGCCAACGAGGGCCATCAGCCGATGCTTGAGCTTGCCCTTCAGGTGTTGATCCAGCGCATCGGATTCGAGACTCGGGTCGGTTTCGCCTTCGTTGCGGCGCAGCCGGACGGCATACCTGATGGCGTACTTCAGCTCGAGCTCAATTGCATGTCGGTAGAGGAACAGGAAAGGCAGTAAGAGCGCGTCGTCGGGGGCCTGGCCTCGGAAGGTTCCGGCAAGCCTGTTCGCAGCCTCGGCGTAGGACGCCGCGAGTCGCCCGTCGTTGGCGTCTGGGTAGCGGACGATGAGGTTGCCGTAGTCCGATGCGGGGAAGGCGGTGAAGACGTCCCGCCTGGGTTGCTGCTTCTTCTGGTGCTGTGCGCTCATGGCAGCCTTGCCTCGTCGAGCTGGCGGTGGATCATGGACAGGATCGTGGGGGTCGGGGAGGTCCTCGTTGGTGATGACCTGCAATGCGATGAGCAGGTCCGCGCACCCGCTCACTCCTGTTCTCGGTCTACGCCTGAAGGCTGTCGACTGCCAAATGGGTGGTCGGCCGTCCTTCGCAAGGAGGGTCTTGTGGGCTCGCCTGCCGTGATCGAGTCGCACGCCAGACTTCGGGCGTAGCCAAGCGTGGGCGCTCCTGCAGGCTTCCATTGAGGCGTGAGAGTGTTCCGCGGAGGTCGGGGCCTGCGTCCAGCACGGCGACCGCTCGCTCGGTCCTGCACTGCACCTGGTACTCGGCTTCCCAATTGCCTGATCAGGGCGCGGGCAATGTCGATCAGCGAGGCGAAGCGCGGCGGGTTCGTGACCCGGCTGTAGGCATCACTGCCATAGAGGATCACCTGTCCCTGGGCGTCGCGGAACACCATCTCCGGCCAGGACGGGCGCTGGTATCCCACGGCCGCCATAGTGCCACCCGGCCCATCGGCCCGGGGCCCCCGCGCTGGCCGCGCCCAGTCGACCGGTCGGGGTCCACGGTGGAGGGGACACCGCGGGCGTGGTGGGTCAGGAGGTTGGTGATGGGTGGGCGGCGCAGCAATGGGGAGGGGAGCCTGCGGCGGGTGGCCGGGCGGAACCTGTACCAGTACCGGTGGACCGAATGGGTCGACCAGGAGGCCGTGTGGCGGGTGGACTACGCCAAGACCCGCGCCCTGGCGGTGACCGAGCTGAGGCGGGCGACCATGCGGGCGGCAGCGGGTCGGGTGGGCGCGGACTCGACCGCCCCGTTGCGGGTGGTCGCCGCCCGCTGGGAGTCCCGGGCCGGGGTGGCCCAACGGCTGGCCCCTTCCACGGTCAAGGCCTACTCCGGCGTGCTGCACCGCCACGTCCTACCCGTCATCGGCGACGTGCCACTGCGCGAGGTGAGACCGAGTCAGGTGGTCGACGTCCTCGTGATCATGGATCGCTCCGGGTTGGGACCAGCGTCGCAGGACCACGCGTTGCAGGCGCTGCGGGCGGTTTACCGGATGGCAGCCGCCGATGACCCGTGGCTGGCCAACCCCGCCGCGGGGGTGCCAGCGCCGCGGCGGGTGCTGACCCCGAAGGTGGTACCCACCCGCGGGCAGGTCCGGGCGATGCTGGCCGGTGCCCCGGACCCGCGCACGAAAGCACTGGTCGCGATCCTGGCCTACACCGGGCGCATCGGCGAGGCCCTGTCCCTGCGCTGGTCGGACTGGCCTCAGACCGGGGAGGGACGGTTGCAGATCCGGGCCACCAAGACCCGCCGACCCCGGGCGGTGCCGGTCCAGGCGAAGCTGGCCCGGCACCTGCGGGCGTGGCGGCGGGTACGGGCCGCCCAACAGTTGGCCTCACCCCGCTGGGTAGACGAGGGCTGGATCCTGGCCAGCGATGTGGGCACCCACTGGGAGGTCCACAACGCCCGGGCCCGGTTCAACCGACTGGCCGACGGCCACCCCAAGCGAGGGCTGCCAGCGATCTGCCCAGGGGCCACCCCGCACAGCCTGCGCCATTGCGCGGCCACGATCCTGCTCGAGGAGGGTGTGCCCATGCGCGTGGTCGCCGACCTCCTCGGGCACTCCTCCACCCGAGTCACCGAAGACGTCTACGCCCACGTCAGCATTCGCCTCAGTGCACAGGCCGCCACCGTGCTCAACCAAGCCCTGTAGCGTGCGGTATCAGGCCAGGGGAGGGGCGAAGCGAATGACGGAGGACGTCACTGACAAGCGGATGAAGCTCCGATACGCCGGAGCCTGCCGCCTCTGCGGAACGGACCTGCCCGCACGGGCCGACGCGATCTACGAACGAACGAGCAAGACCGTGCGATGCGTGGAGTGCCCCCCGAGCCCCATCGCGGCCCCGACAGGCCCGGTAGACCTCGGCCTCGCTGAGCCACCGTCGGACGATCCTGCGCCGGGAGTAGCCGGCGGGTCGGCCCGTCGCGAATATGAGCGACGCAAGGCGAAGGACGAGGAGCGCCTGAGGGAGAAGTGGGGCCGGTTCGGAGGGATCGCTGTCGCCTTGTCGGATGAACGCCAGAGCACCACGGCGTGGGAGAGGGGAGCGGTCGGCGAGGAGCGTCTCGGGGCTCGGCTCGACGCGCTGGCGTCCCAGGACGTCGCTGTGCTTCATGACCGCCGCATCCCACGATCGAAGGCCAACATCGACCACATTGTCATCACCCGCGCCGGTATCTGGGTGATCGACGCCAAGCGCTACAAGGGGAAGCCCGAGCTTCGCGTCGAAGGCGGCATCCTGAGACCCCGCATCGAGAAGCTCCTCGTAGGCCGGCGGGACTGCACCGAACTCGTGGATGGCGTTCTCAAGCAGGTCGAACATGTCCGTGACTTGGTGGGCGACATCCCGATCACCGGAGTGCTGTGCTTCGTCGAGGCTGACTGGCCGCTCATCGGTGGGGCCTTCACGACACGGGGAGTCCACGTCCTGTGGCCCAAGCGCCTCGTCAGCCTGCTGACCGGGGCCGAGCCGGTGGGGGTCGACGTCGCGGCTGTGCGAGAGTCCGTAGCCACGCGGTTCAAGTCGGCCTAGACGGCATGGGGTGACCTCGGCGGGATGTTGGGGTCGCGAGCCGGAGCCTCACTCACACCGAGCCGTGGGCGACCACAGCGCGAGTCGGCTCGGCGCGGTCCATGCCTGCGCCGACTCCGGTTGGGCATGATGGCCGCGTGGAGACCTTCAAGCGGACGCCCCTGCAGCTGTTCAAACTGCCGCAGCACTTCGTGATCCCGCTGTTTCAGCGGCCCTACGTCTGGAAGGAATCTGAACAGTGGGAACCTCTTTGGAAAGACATCCGGAGGGTCGCTGAGTTCCGAATCAGTGCTCCTCACTTGATGCCGACTCACTTCCTCGGAGCTGTGGTGCTTCAGGCGCATGAGGCGGAGAGCACGCGCCTGACGACGTGGAACGTGATCGATGGCCAGCAGCGCCTGACGACCCTGCAGCTCTTGACCGATGCGACGTGCGCCGTCCTCACGGAAGCCGGAACGACGAGATACGCCAGCCAATTGGAGGGCCTGACGCACAACTCCGTGAACTTTCTTGAGGAGGGCGACAGCCCTCTGAAGGTCCGGCACCTCAACAAGGATCATGATGCCTACCTTGAGGTGATGACGGCCGAGCCGCCGGTGGAGCACTCGGACCTCAAGCATCACGACTCACGAATCGTTCAGGCGCACCACTACTTCGCTACGGTGGTCGCTCAGTGGCTGGGGCTCCCTGGCACCGACGAGTTTGATTTCAGGGCCAGGGAACTGGCCCAGGTGCTCTTGAATGACCTGCAGTTGGTGACCATCGAACTGAAGGCAGCCGAGAACTCGCAGGAGATCTTCGAGACGCTGAACGCCCGAGGCACGCCGCTGACAGCAGCGGACCTCATCCGCAACTTCGTGTTCCAGCGGCTCGAAGCCGAAGGAGGGGACCTGAAGAAGGCTTACCACGACGACTGGCCCTTCGAGTCCAAGTTCTGGACGAAGGAAGTCAGCGTTGGCCGGTACCTCATGTCACGCAGTTCGCTGTTCTTCAACCAGTGGCTGGTTTCCCGAACGGGCGAGGACGTCAGTACACAGTCGACCTTCTCCCGGTACAAGTCATACGTCGAGCACGAGGCCGGGAAGCCAATGGTGGACCTGCTCGCCGACATCGATGCACAGGCCTCTCTCTATGAGGCGTGGACGGAGGCCGCTCTCAAGCCGGATGGCAACCTCACCTCAGTCGAGATGGCGTTCTACAGGATGCTCGCCTCCGGAGTTGAACTGCTCAAGCCGCTGCTGATCTGGCTGCATGAACCCGGCAGGCATCTGCCCCAGGATGTGATCGACTCGGTGATCGGCATGGCGGAGAGCTGGGTGATCCGTCGCCAGCTGCTGCGCCTCACGGGTTCCGACCTCGGCCGAATCGTCGCTGAACTGATCCACAACAACTCCGGCACTCCTGCCGAGGATCTAGTGGAGCGGACCAGGGGGCAGCTCTCCAGACTGAATGTCGCCAGCACCTACTGGCCGGGTGATGACGAGATCCGACAGGCGCTCAAGGAGGAGCCTGCCTACCGTCGTTATCCCCGTGCCCGAATGCGCATGATCCTGGAAGCGATCGAGAACGCGTACCGAGCTGAGACGATGCAAGCACAGGTGACCCGCGCGGGGCTACCAATCGAGCATATTCTTCCGCAGAAGTGGCAGCCCCACTGGCCGGTCGCGGACCCCGACGCGCAGGACGACCGCCAAGCCCATGTGCACCGACTGGGCAATCTGACACTGCTGACACGATCACTGAACTCCAAGGTGTCAAACGGGCCCTGGCGCGCCAAGCGCAAGGCATTGCTCAGCCACAACACGATCAGCTTGACTGGACGTGTAGTCGCCGACACCGAGACAGAGCCCTGGTCCGAGCCGCTGATCGACGCGCGCACGGCGTCGTTGACCGACCAACTGATCAGGATTTGGCCCGTGCCCGAAGGCCACACCGGGCAGGTTGTCGACCCTCAGTCGAAGGCCGAGGATTGGGTTGAGGTGAAGCACCTCATCGCCGCCGGCCTGCTGTCTGCCGGCGACAGGCTTGTGGCGACCCATCGGGACTTCAAGGGGCGCGAAGCGATGGTCACTGCCAGCGGCGGCATCGAGGTGGACGGCAAGCGGTTCACGACACCCTCCGGAGCAGCGCGTTCGCTGGTCAAGAGGGCCTACAACGGCTGGTACTTCTGGGCGCTGCCCGATGGCAGGCGCCTGCGGGACGTCCGAGCCGAGTTGCAGAATCATCCAGCCCCGGGTACTGGCGACGCATCTGCGAGCCAGGGTCACGCCTCCTTGGCGATCACGGTGTCGTAGAGGCCGTAGTGGCGCAGGCCCTCGTGACTCTCGACGCCGGTGTAGGACAGGGAGGAGTCCTCGTAGCGGCGGAACGCGAACACCGCCTGGTTCATGTGGGCGCTGTTGAACACGTTGAGGGAGACGAGCAGGTTGAAGTCGCCGACGGTCAGGCCGGTGACGGTCTGGAACAGGTCGGGCTCCAGTTTGGTGATGACGTCCTTGAGGGTGTTCTCGCGGTAGTCGGTCAGGTACATGAACGC
>JBAVKY010000018.1:0-32991 GCA_049688555.1 Propionicimonas sp. | reverse complement strand
TCCGCTGGATGGCGCCCACGATGATCTGGCGGGCCTTGGCTTCGCCATGTCGGCGCGCCTCCGCCTCAAGATCCCGGGACAACTGGGCCGCGTGGAGCCGACTTTCCCTCTCGACGTGGGCCATCAGCTCTGCGCGAGCCTCATCAGCGGAGAGTCCTGCCAGCTCCGCCAAGGCTCTGCGTTGGGCGGCCTCTGCTGCCGCCAGTTCTTCCGTCCGAACGGACAGGGCTGCCTCGCGTTGTTGCAGTGCGGCGAGGGCCGCGGCTGCTGCGGCGGCGTCCCGCCCGGCCGCCTGACGCAGCGCCTCCAGCTCACGTTCGCGGCGCAGGATTGACTCCTCCACCACGAGGAGTTCCGCGCGGGTAGGACCAGGATCAACACCCTCGGGTTCAGCAACCTCCGCGGGAGCCACGGCCAGGGACGCAGCCGCCGACTTCCGAGGCTTACGCGGCTTGCGATCCGGATCCGAGCGGGGCATCAGGTCCGAGAGTGCCCGACGCCGCCGTTCATCCTCGAGCGCGCGGCGGGCGGCCTGGCGGGCGGTCCGCTGTTGAGCTCGCAGGGTCGAGATGAACATCGCGACCAGAACGAGGACCGCTACACCGAGTACAGCCGCTGCGATCCCCAGCATCTGCACGGTGTCCACGGCGCCTCCTTGGCTGGGGTGAGGGGTGCACCATCGTGCCACCACCGTGCACCGGTCAAGGACCGCAAGCGTCGACGCTCGGGAAAAGCGCAACGCAGGTACCGCGGGGTTTCATCCCCAGAAAGGTCAATCGCTCAGCGGCGGTCGTTAGACACACCTGGTGGCAGGCTAGGCCCGGAGCACCCATTCCGCAAGGCTGACCCACTCACCCCCGAAGATGCCCGCTGGCCTCTTCACCGTCGGCTGACTCACACAGGGATTCTCGGACGATCAGCGCCACCACGCTGCCCGAGAATCCTCGTCGGGCCAGTGCCCCGGCCAGCCTGCGGCACCGCACCGAATAGTCGAGACCCAGCGTCGCGGCGGCCTTCCGACGAGCCAGCGCACGCGCCACCTCAAGCTCGGTCTCATCGTCCAAACCCGCCAGGGCGCCCTCGATCGTCTCGCGATCGATGCCTTTGGCACTCAGTTCCTGGGCCAGCGAGCGGCGACTCTTCAGCCGCCGTTCCCCGGCCGCCACCCAGTCACGTGCGTAGGCGGCATCATCCAGCAGCCCGACACCGCTGAAGCGTTCGACCACCTCGTCGACGGCATCAGTAGGAACGTTGCGGCGCGTCAGAGCGGTGCGAAGTTCAGCTTCCGTCCGGGCACGCACGGTCAGTTGTCGCAGCGCGATCTCTCGCGCCACGGCAACCGGATCACCCGCTGGATCCTGGGCCTGCGACACCCTAGAACTCGATCTCACCCGTCACCGGGTCGATGCCGTCAGGGACGGCCACCTCCCCGATGCCCATGTGCTTGAGGATCCGGCGCTCCAGCTCATTGGCCACGTCGGGGTTCTTCTTGAGGTAGGTGCGGGCGTTCTCCTTGCCCTGACCGAGTTGATCTGCCTCGTAGGTGAACCACGCGCCTGCCTTTCGCACGATGCCGCATTCCACCCCCAGGTCGATCAGGCTGCCTTCGCGACTGATGCCGTGGCCATAGATAATGTCGAACTCAGCCTGCTTGAACGGCGGAGCCACCTTGTTCTTCGCGACCTTGACCCTGGTCCGGTTCCCGACCATCTCGCTGCCGTCCTTCAGCGTCTCGATCCGGCGAACGTCGAGCCGCACCGAGGAGTAGAACTTCAGGGCCCGGCCGCCCGTCGTGGTCTCGGGCGACCCGAACATGACACCGATCTTCTCGCGCAGCTGATTGATGAAGATGGCGGTGGTCCCTGCGTTTGACAGCGCGCCGGTCATCTTCCGCAGCGCCTGGCTCATCAGGCGCGCTTGCAGCCCGACATGGCTGTCCCCCATCTCGCCCTCGATCTCGGCACGGGGCGTCAGCGCCGCGACGGAGTCGATGACGATCAGAGCCAGCGCGCCGGAGCGTACCAAGGTGTCGGCGATCTCGAGAGCCTGCTCACCGTTGTCTGGCTGGCTGACCAGCAGTTCGTCGGTGTTGACGCCGAGCTTCGCGGCATAGTCGGGATCAAGGGCGTGTTCCGCGTCGATGAAGGCACAGATTCCACCGGCCGCCTGGGCGTTGGCGATCACATGAAGCGCCACGGTCGTCTTGCCGCTCGACTCCGGTCCGTAGATCTCGACGACCCGCCCTCGCGGCAGGCCCCCGATGCCCAGTGCGACATCGAGTGCGATCGACCCCGTCGGAATCACCTCGATCGGTTGGCGGACCTCGTCTCCCAACCGCATGACCGAGCCGCGTCCGTGCTGCTTCTCGATCTGGGCAAGAGCTGCCTCCAGCGCTTTTGCGCGATCTGCCACCGCCATGTGCGTTCCTTTCCTCGCCGGCGCCTGCCGGTCGGCCATCTCGACGCCCATCACTGTAGGGACAGCCACCGACAAAGAGTCAGCGGCTTGTGAGGCCTGTGGATGACGGGTTTCGTCCCTTGCGTTGCCCACAGCCTAGGCGAACAGGTGTTCGAAATCGAGCGACACGCCCCTGCTATTTCACGCTGTCGGGGAGTTCGAGGTTGGACCACGTTGCCAGCCAGATCCGGCGAACGTCCATCCCTGCGGCCAAGGCCTGCGACGCCGTCTTGTCGCCCAGTCCGGAGTGCACCACGGAGTCGGCCCACAGCGGCGCGTAGGACGCCCCCACGTGACGCCGCAGACGAACCCAGTATTCAGCTTCTCTCATTCGGGGTCGATCAGGCCGCAGCGACCCGTTGGCCGCGCACCGGCAGTTGCGTCACCGTCGAATTCGCGTCGATGTGGTCACTCACCCGACGCAACAAGCCCGCGAGCGGGATGTCCAGCGCGCCACAGATCGCGTTCAACAATTCGCTGGAGGCCTCTTTCTGACCCCGCTCGATCTCGGAAAGGTAGCCGAGGCTGACCCGCGCTTTCGACGAGACTTCACGAAGGGTGAGGTTCTCCGCCATCCGAACCTCACGCAGCGCGCCACCGAGCATCTCGCGCATCAGCACGGGACGATCGGGCATCGGCTGGATCATGCGAGAACTCTACCTGTCGGTCGAAGTGCAACTCTTCGGGTGGTACAACACCACGCCGGTCGATCCTCTTCCCATTCGACCGCGGCGGCCGCCTACACCGGTGAAAGCGCCGTCAGCAACAGTTGCAGTGACGTGGCGACCGTTTGCTCCCGCACCTGCTCGCGGTCCCCCTCGAACTGGAAACGCTGCGCGAGCAGCACCTGGTGCTGACCGACCTGGGGGCCGGCAAGGCCGATCCACACTTCGCCGGGAGCGTGGCCCTCCTGCGGCGTGGGACCGGCGACGCCCGAGGCCGCGATGGCCCAGGTGGCACCGGTCATCGTCTGGATACCGACCGCCATTTCGGTCACGGTCTGTTCCGAGACCACCCCGTAGGTATGGAGAATGGTCCGCGAAACGCCGGACAGCCGGGCCTTCATCATCACGTCGTAGGCGATCGCGCCGCCAAGGTAGACCTCGGAAGCACCGGGAACCGTGGTGATGGTTGCGCCGATCAGCCCGCCAGTCAGCGACTCCGAAGTCGCCAGTGACGCCCCGCGCTCCCGCAGGGTCTTCACGAGCCGCTGGGCGAGGGGGTCAAGAATCTGAGGCATTGCCGGTGTCCTTTTCTGAAAGCGCCTGCGCCTTGAGCTTCCAGGCGTCCATGACGTACATGCCGCCGGTCACGATGGTGAGGACGAATGCGGAGCCCATCAGGAGCCAGGCGAGCCATTGCCCGAACACCGGAAGGTGGGAAAGCCCTGGCAGGAACATCAGCAGCGCGAAGGCCTGGAGCAGCGTCTTGAGCTTGCCGCCGGCGGCCGCGGCCATCACCCCGTACTTGAGCATGACGACCCGCATCCAGGTGATTCCCCACTCGCGGGCGAGGATGAGGATGGTGATCCACCAGGGGAGTTCCTGCAGGATGCTCAGGCCGATGAAGGCCGCACCCGTGAGCGCCTTGTCGGCGATCGGGTCCCAGATCTTGCCGAAGTCGCTGACCAGGTTGTACTTGCGAGCCAGCCGTCCGTCGAAGAAGTCAGTCAGAATCGCGACCCCGAAGGCCAGGGTGGCCGCAAGACGCCAGCCGAGATCGGACGGTGCCACGAACAGCAGGACAAGGAAGACCGGAACCAACACCAGGCGAAGCACCGTCAGGGCATTCGGCAGGTAGGCCGGAATGGACGCGCGCGGGGCCGTCGACTCTTGGGTCATCCGTCCTCCAGCTCCACGATGAGATCGACCCCATCGGTAGCCGTGACATTACCCCAGAGCAACCTGCCCGCGTCAGGCGTCGGCGACCCTGGGGTGAAGAGCGTGGCTCCGTCGGTCTCTGGTCCCTGGTGGGCCGCACGGCCCTGCCGCTCGCCGTCTGGGGCAGCAGCTTCAACCAGCACCTGAACCCGTTCACCGATCCGTTCCTCGGCACGCTGGGCCACCAGCTCGTCCACCAACGCGGTGACCTGCTCGACCCGGTCCGCGATCTCGCGGGCCCCGACCTTGGCTGGCAGCCGTTGTCCTTCGGTGCCTTCCTCGTCGGAGTAGCCGAACACCCCAACGGCATCGAGCCGAGCTGTCGAGAGGAATTCCATCAACACGTCGACGTCGTGTTCGGTCTCGCCGGGGAACCCGACGATGACGTTGCTCCGCACCCCGGCTTGGGGGGCGCGTGTGCGGATCGATTCCAGCAAGCCTCCGAAGGATTCGGCGTCTCCAAAGCGCCGCATCCGCCGCAGCACACTGGCCGAAGCGTGCTGGAAGGGGAGGTCGAAGTAGGGCACTACCGAATCCAGCCCGCAGATGGCCGCTACCAATGAGGGCCGCACCTCGGCGGGCTGGAGGTAGCTGATCCGGATCCAGTCGAGTCCTTCCACGCCCGCCAGGTTCTCCAGCAGCCGCTCCAGCGCGTCCGGGATGCCGAGGTCCTTGCCGTAGGAAGAAGAGTTCTCCGAGACCAGGACGACCTCCCGGACCCCGGAGTCCACCAGCCAGCGGGCCTCGGCGACGATGTCGGCGGCGGGACGTGACAGGTACGACCCCCGGAAGGACGGGATGGCGCAGAACGCACACCGGCGGTCACAGCCCGAGGCGATCTTCAACGCGGCAGTGGCACCGCCCTCCAGCCGACGGCGCAGCGGCTGCGGACCGCTCGCGGGAGCGATTCTCGCGGGCAGTTCACCATGACCCGGCAACGAGATCGCGCTTGCCGCGGCCGGACGGGCGGCTGGCGCCAGCGGCAGCAGGATGCGACGGTCCTGCGGGGCGTGCGCCCGGTGGGGCTCACCGGCCATGATCGAACGCAGCCGCGCCGAGATGTCGGCATAGTCGTCGAAACCCAGCACGGCGTCGGCTTCGGGCAGTTCGCGGGCCAGCTCCGCTCCGTAGCGCTCGGCCAGGCAGCCGACGGCGACCACCGACCTGGTCGGGCCCTCACCTTTGAGGTCGGAGGCAGCGAGCAGGGTGTCAATCGAGTCCTTCTTGGCGGCGTCGATGAAACCGCAGGTGTTCACGACGATCGCTTCAGCCAACGACGGGCTGGCTACCAACGAGAAACCGCCGGCTTCCAGCCGTCCGGCGAGTTCCTCGGAATCAACCTCGTTGCGGGCACACCCCAGCGTCACAACGTGGACGGTGGTCGGCTGAGGCGTCATGTTCGCCGAGCCTACCCCGGCCAGCCTTCACCCCTCGCGCAGGTTCGCCAGCACCTCGTCAAGGTCGTCGGGTTTCACCAGCACCTCACGCGGCTTCGAGCCCTCGGACGGCCCGACGACACCCCTGGTCTCGAGGATGTCCATCAGGCGGCCGGCCTTGGCGAAACCCACCCGCAACTTCCGTTGCAGCATCGAGGTCGAACCCAGCTGCAGGTTCACGACCAACTGGGCGGCCTCCAGCACCAGTTCAAGGTCATCGCCGATGTCCTCGGCGACCGTCCGCCCAGATTCGGCGGGCGCGCTGACATCCTCGCGGTACTGCGGGCTGAGTTGCCCGGTGACATGCTTCACGACGGCCCGGATCTCGGCCTCGGTCACCCATGCACCCTGCACCCGCAGCGGCTTGGACTGACCCATCGGCAGGAACAGCCCGTCGCCCTGCCCGACCAGCTTCTCGGCACCCGGAGTGTCCAGGATGACGCGGGAATCTGTCATGGAACTGGTGGCGAACGCGAGCCGCGAAGGCACGTTGGCCTTGATCAGGCCGGTGACCACGTCGGTGGACGGACGCTGGGTCGCGAGCACCAAGTGGATGCCTGCGGCACGAGCGAGCTGGGTGATCCTCACGATGGAATCCTCGACGTCTCGTGGGGCGACCATCATCAGGTCGGCGAGTTCGTCGACGACGACCAGCAGGTACGGGTAAGGCGCCAGCGTGCGCTCTGAGCCCGGCGGCAGCTTCACCTGGCCGGCACGGACAGCCCGGTTGAAGTCGTCGACATGGCGGAACCCGAACGCGGCCAGGTCGTCGTAGCGTGCATCCATCTCGCGCACCACCCACCCCAGCGCCTCGGCAGCCTTCTTCGGCGAGGTGATGATCGGGGTGACCAGGTGCGGCACGCCCTCGTAATGCGTCAGCTCGACGCGCTTCGGGTCGACGAGCATCATCCGCACCTCGTCGGGCGTGGAACGCATCAGGACCGACGTGATCAGCGAGTTGACGAAGCTCGACTTGCCCGAGCCGGTCGCGCCGGCCACCAGCAAGTGAGGCATCTTGGCCATGTTGGCGATGACATAGCCACCTTCGACGTCCTTGCCCAGGCCGACGGTCATCGGGTGATGGTCGTTGCGAGCACGGTTCGAGCGCAGCACGTCACCGAGGGAGACGATCTCCTTGTCGGCGTTCGGGATCTCGATGCCGATGGCCGACTTGCCCGGGATCGGGGACAGGATCCGCACGTCGGCCGAAGCCACCGCGTACGCGATGTTCTTGCCCAGCGCTGTTACTTTCTCGACTTTCACGGCATTGCCGAGTTCCACTTCATAACGGGTGACGGTCGGGCCGCGGGTGTAGCCGGTGACGGTGGCGTCGATCTCGAACTGGCGCAGCACCTCGGTGAGCCGACCCACCACCTGGTCGCTCGCTTGGCTGCGGGCTTTCGGCACCGTGCCAGGCTTCAACACAGCCTGGTCGGGCAGGGTGTAGACGATGTCACCAGAGAGCTGGTGCTGCTCGGCGCGCACCGGCGCGCCCGAGTTGGAGGGGACCTCGATGACTGGCTTGGGTGGCAGTCCCGCGCTCACCTTGACCGGCCCGGTCGCCTGATCATCGACAGATCGCTCCGCCGCCGATTCGGGGTGGACCTCTTCTTCCCAGGCGACATCGGCCACCAGCGGCGTCACGTAGGCCTCGTCGCGCGTGAAGTCGGTGAGTTCGGCAGGAGCGGGAGCGAGTCGCCGCTTCAGCGCGGCGACCCGCACTCCCAGTTCATGGACGGGGATGCCGGCGACCACGAGCGCGCCGAAGCCCACCAGTAGCACCAGGATCGGCACCGCCAGCCAGACGCTGACCAGATCGACCAGGAACGAGGAAGCGATGAAGCCGAGGAACCCGCCGGCCTCACGGATCAGCTCAGGATGGGTGCCGCGCGGTAGACCCTTGGCGATGTGCACCAGGCCAAGCACGCCGAGCAGCACTCCCGCCCATCCGACGACCTGGCGGCCAGCCGGGCCATTACGGTCTGGATGACGCAGCGTGCGCCACGACGCCACAAAGGCGATCAGCGGGACGGCCACCGCCAGCGAACCGACCACCGTGGTCATGACAAGGTGGACGAACGACCCCAGGGCACCCGGCAGGCCGAACCAGAACTCCCCTGCGACGACGAGACCGAGGATCAGCAGGGCCAGGCCCGCACCATCGCGCTTGAGTGCCGGATCGAGATCGCGGGCACCGGAACCGATGGCCCGGGCGGTGCCGCCCACCAAGGCTGCCGTGCCACGCCATAGCGCAGCCAGCCCGCGTCCGAGCCCAGTGAGGAACCTGCTCAACCCTGAGGGCTGGCTGGTCTTCCCGCGGGAGGGTGCGCGGGTCGTGGTCTTCTTGCTTCCGGACGCTCGGGACGCCGAGGCACGCGGTGAGGCCGTGCTCCGGCTCCGCGAGGGGGAAGACGCGCGGGTCGCCATGAAACGAAGGTTAGGGGAATGAGCTCACAACTGCGACCTGCCCACGCCGACGCGGGGCAACTACGCGCGGCCGCCGCTGAAGTGCTCCCACCCCTGGGGACCCTCCCAGTGAGCACCGTCGACCAGCACGATCGACTCACCGGGAACCACGTTGCCGATCACCCGCCAGCCCTGGGGCACGTCCCCGGGAGCGAACGTGGCGGCCAAGGCGTGGTCGTCCCCACCGGTGAGGATGAACCCCAGCGGATCCCGTCCGCCGATGGCTCCCGCCACCGCTCGCTGCGGCTCGGCGATGTCGAAACTGTCCGTGGTCACCTGGATGGTGACTCCTGAGGCCCGGGCGACGTGCCCCAGATCGGCGAGCAAACCGTCCGACACATCGATCATGGCGCTGGCGCCGGCCTGAGCCGCGACGATGCCCTGCCCGTACGGCGGCTCGGGAACCCGGTGGGCGTTCACGACCGCGGCCGGGGAGCGGAAGCCCCGATTGAGCACGGCCAGCCCGGCCGCGGCCCAGCCGAGTCGGCCCTTGATCGCCACCACGTCGCCGGGACGCGCACCCGCTCGGGTCACCGGATCTCGTCCCTGCAGGTCGCCGAACACCGTGACGGTCACCACGACGAGCGGGGACGCGGAAGTGTCCCCGCCGAGCAAGCATGCCCCAGCGAGTTCACACTCCTGTCGGACCCCTGCGGTGAAGTCACGGACCCAATCGGCGGCCAGTTGGCTGGGAACGGCCAGCGAGACCACCAGCCCGATCGGACGTGCCCCCATCGCCTCCAGGTCCGACACCGCCGCCGCGACAGCCTTGCGTCCGACATCCCGGGGCGACGACCACGTGTCCTTCCAGTGCCGATCGGCCACCATGGTGTCGGTCGAGACCGCGACGTTCCCGTCCACACGGAACACCGCGCAGTCGTCGCCTGGTCCAACCACGACCGCTGGAGTCGTCGCTAGATCGCGGGTGATCTGTTCGATCAGGGCGAACTCCCCCAGCTCACCGACCGTGAACCCCGCCATCAGCGGGCCTTCACCGCAGGCCCATGGGCCGATTGAGGGCCAGCTCCAGGAGTTCGCTGATCAGGTCGGAGTAGGTGAGCCCGCTGGCCTGCCACAGTCGCGGGAACATCGAGTGCCGGGTGAAGCCCGGCATCGTGTTCAGTTCGTTCACGAAGACCTCGCCTTCGCCGGTCAGGAAGAGGTCGACCCGAGCCAGCCCCTCGCAGTTCATCACCTCGAAGGTGCTCCCGGCCAGGGCCTGCACCCGCGTCAGCTGTTCAGGCGCCAAGGCTGCCGGTGCTTGGAGGCTGACCTGCCCGTCGGGCAGATATTTCGCGTCGAAGTCGTAGAACGTGGTTCCGTGCATGATGATCTCGCCGGGCAGCGAGACCCGCGGCGCCCCGCCGCCGACCCCCTGCAGGACCGCCACCTCGATCTCGCGGCACCCGACGAAACCACGCTCGACCACCACTTTCGGGTCGTACTTGCGGGCTTCGCCCACCGCTGCGGCGAGATCCTCGGGTGCATCCACCCGTGAGATGCCGAGACTCGAACCCCCGCGGGCGGGCTTCACGAAGACCGGGTAGCCGAGTTCGGCCACCGCGTCGGCGCAGCCCGTTCGATCCGATTGCCACCGCTGGGCCGAGATGGCGACCCACGGCCCCACGGGCAACCCCGCCGACGCCATTGACCGCTTCATCAGATCCTTGTCCATGCCGATCGCGCTGGCGGCGACCCCCGCACCGACGTAGCGGACCCCGAGCATCTCGAACATTCCCTGGATGGTGCCGTCTTCGCCATAGGGCCCGTGCAGCAACGCGAAAGCCACGTCGATGTCCACCGGGTCGCTGAGGGTGTCGCCGATTCGGGTAGCGACCTGAGCCCCATGCGCACTCCGCAGCAGGACGGCTTCAGCGAGCCCCTCAGGGACGCGCGGCAGGTTCCCGTCCACCACGTCAAGGGCGGTGACCTGTTCCAGCGGGACGCGTACCCAGCGGCCGTCAGCCGTGATGCCGATCCCGACGACCTCGAACCGCTCGGAGTCGAGGGCGCGTGCCACGCCGCCCGCGGTCAGGCAGGAGATCTCGTGCTCGGAACTGACTCCCCCGAAGATCAGCGAAACCCTGCAGCGTCGGTCCTGCTCACTCATGTGTCCTCCGGGTCGATAGCTGACCGGCAGCCTACTGGGCTGGCGCTGCGATCACTCCCCCGCCGGCAACTGCGGGACTCGCCGTCCGCGGCGAAGGTCGTAGCGCTCGACGGGGGGCAGCTCGCCGCGGATCCCGGCCACCAGCGCGGTGATGGACGCCATGGTTCGGCGTCCGACCTCAGCGATGGCAGCGCGATCGGTGCGTCCAGCCAGATCGGATAGGTCGATCGGCTCGCCGACCCGGAAGGTCATCGTGGAGCGCGGAAAGAACTTCGGGAAGGTCGGCTTCTTCCAGCCCATCACGTGCTGGGCTCCCCACTGCCCGACCGGGACCAACGGGCAGCCGGTGCGCAACGCCAGCCGGGCCGCACCCGGATGCGCGGTCATCGGCCAGCCGTCCGGGTCGGTCGAAATGGTGCCTTCGGGGTAGATCAGGACGCACTCACCGCGCTCCAGCGCTTCCTCGGCGAGCACCAGGGCATTACCAGCGTGAGCAGTGTGCCGCTCCACCGGAATCTGGCCGCACTGCGTCGCCAACCAGCCGATGACCGGCAGCTTCCACAAGTCGGCCTTGCCGAGCGTGCGGGGCCAACGTCCGTTCCAGATCAGGAATTGCGCCAGTGCCGGCGGGTCGAAGTTCGAGATGTGGTTGGCCACCACGATCACGCCGCCGGTGGCGGGCAGATTGTCCGCTGGACCCCAGTCCTGGCGGGTGAGCCGACACAGCAGCCACCCCCCGATCCGACCCAGCCAGCGGTAGGCGGGTTGGACGGGGGTCGGGTTGGCTCGCCTGAGCGGCACCAGTGCGAGGTTGCCGGACATCGATCACCTCCCGTGGGTCGACGCCCCAGCCTAGCGAGGGCGCTGCCGGCGCGGGATTCTGTCGGCGATGACGAGGATCGGCGGCGGAACCGGGCGAAGCGGGCGCCTGGCTCGGCTCGTTACCCGGCGGCCTCCATGTTTCTGCTGACCGCTGCCATCGTCGCCGCTAGCTGCTCGGTCGGACTGAACTCGATGACCTCGCCACCGGCGTACATGATCGGGGTGTGTCCGGGCCCGACGAAGTAGGCGTCTCCGGCCTCGAAGACTTCCTCGCCATTCGCCGTCCTGAAGGCCACCTTGCCCTTCAGGACATAACCCAGGTGACTTGCCTGGCACTGGTTGTTCGGCAGTCCGTCGAAGAAAGGCGCCAGATCGGCGTCCTGGCTGTATTCCTCGAAAGCGACTGTCCAGCCGCCCTCGAAGTGCTCCACCGCTCCCTCGTATCCATCAAGGGACGTGCGTTCCGTCGCGCTGAGCTTCGATGCCTTGGGCATCCACCCACCCCCTCAGTGTCTGGTGATACCGCCAGTGTGAGAGAGAGTGCAGGCGGTGGACAATGCGCAGCAATGCGCAGCGCTGCTCAGCCGGCGGTCTTGGCGGGGAGCGTCGTGGGCAGCCAGGACGGACGTCTGGACTCGAACTCGGTGATCAGCTCTGCATACGTCAAGGTCAGACCGATGTCATCCAGACCCTCCAGCAGGCGATACCGGGTGTAGTCGTCGATCGTGAACTCGAACACCTCATCATCTGCTGTGATGGTCTTCGCCGTCAGGTCGACGGTGAGTTCCAGCCCGGGGGTCGCCTGCAGCAGCTCCCAAAGCCGCTCGACGACGTCCTGGTCGACCAAGGCGATCAGCAGCCCGGCCTTGCCGGAGTTGGAGCGGAAGATGTCCCCGAACCGCGAACCGATCACCACCCTGAAGCCATAGTTCTGCAGCGCCCAGACCGCGTGCTCACGCGACGAGCCGGTGCCGAACTCGGGGCCAGTGACCAACACGGATCCGACGGAGTAGGCCGGGGTGTTGAGCACGAAGTCGGGGTCGTTGCGCCAGGCGGCGAACAGGCCGTCCTCGAACCCGGTGCGGGTCACTCGCTTGAGGTAGACCGCCGGGATGATCTGGTCGGTGTCGACATTGCTGCGGCGCAGCGGGACCCCGATACCGGTGTGCGTGCTGAACTTGTCCATGACTACCCCCTACAGATCTGACGGTGAGCTCAACGTGCCGCGGATCGCCGTTGCCGCGGCGACCGGTGGGGAGACCAGGTGGGTTCGTCCACCCTTGCCCTGCCGGCCTTCGAAGTTGCGGTTTGAGGTGGACGCGCTGCGCTCCCCCGGAGCCAGTTGGTCGGGGTTCATACCCAGGCACATCGAGCAGCCAGCCGCACGCCATTCGGCCCCGAACTCAAGGAACACCGTGTCGAGGCCCTCGGCTTCGGCCTGCAGCCGTACCCGTGCCGACCCGGGGACGACCAGCATCCGCACGCCGTCGGCGATGGTGTGCCCCTTCAGCACCGAGGCGGCCAGGCGCAGGTCCTCGATCCGTCCGTTGGTGCAGGAACCCAGGAAGACGGTGTCGACGTGGATGTCGCGCATCGGCGTCCCGGCCTTCAGGTCCATGTAGGTCAGTGCCCGCTCGGCCGCAGCGCGGTCCACCGGATCGCTGAAATCCTCCGGGGACGGTACCGCAGCACCCAGCGGGACGCCCTGGCCGGGGTTGGTGCCCCAGGTGACGAACGGGGTCAAGACCGTCGCATCGATGTTCACTTCGGCGTCGAAGACGGCGTCGGGGTCGGTGTAAAGCGTCCTCCAGTGCGCGACCGCGGCTTCCCAGTCCTCGCCCTCTGGGGCGTGGGGGCGTCCCTTCAGATACGCCAACGTGGTGTCATCTGGAGCCACCATGCCCGCCTTGGCACCCCACTCGATGCTCATGTTGCAGATCGTCATCCGACCCTCCATCGACAGGTTCTCGATGGTGCTGCCGCGGTATTCCACGACGTAGCCCTGGCCGCCACCGGTGCCGACCTTGGCGATCAGCGCCAGCACGACATCCTTGGCCGTGACTCCGTCAGGCAGTTCACCGTCGATGTTGACCGCCATGGTCTTCGGGCGGGCCTGCTGGAGCGTCTGGGTGGCCAGGACGTGCTCGACTTCGGAGGTGCCGATGCCGAAAGCCAGTGCCCCGAACGCACCGTGGGTTGCGGTGTGAGAGTCGCCACACACCACGGTCAGCCCGGGCTGGGTGAGCCCCAGCTGAGGCCCGATGATGTGGACGACACCCTGGTCCTTGTCGCCCAAGGAGTGGATCCGAATTCCGAACTCGGCGGCGTTGTTGCGCAACGTGTCGACTTGGAGCTTGGAGACCGGGTCGGCGATCGGGAGCAGGATGTTGAGCGTCGGGGTGTTGTGATCCTCGGTGGCCATCGTGAGGTCGGTGCGTCGCACTGACCGACCGGCCAATCGCAGGCCGTCGAACGCCTGCGGGCTGGTCACCTCGTGCACCAGGTGCAGATCGATGTACAGCAGGTCTGGTTCACCCGGCGCGGATCGCACCACGTGGCTCTCCCATACCTTGTCGCTCAGCGTCTTTCCCATTGGACCTCCATTGCTCACGCGCCCGGCGCTGCGGGCCGCTACAGTCACATCATTAACCCTAACAGGCTTGCATATCATGATGCGAGACGGCAGTATCATGTTATGGACAACTCAAGCGGTGTCGGAGTGTTGGACAAGGCGGCCCTCGTTCTGACAGCCCTGGAACAGGGGCCAACCACCCTTGCCGGACTCGTCACCGCCACCGGACTTGCCCGGCCGACCGCCCATCGCCTGGCGGTGGCTCTCGAACATCATCGCCTGGTGAGCCGCGACCTGCAGGGACGGTTCGTGCTCGGCCCCCGCCTCACCGAACTGGCCGCGGCCGCGGGCGAGGACCGCCTACTGGCTACCGCCGGACCCGTGCTCGCCAGGCTGCGGGACATCACCGGCGAATCCGCGCAACTGTTCCGTCGCCAGGGTGATTTCCGGGTCTGCGCCGCAGCCGCTGAGCGTCCGTCCGGCTTGCGAGACACGATTCCGGTCGGTTCCCAACTGACCATGTCCGCAGGCTCCGCGGCCCAGGTGCTGCTCGCCTGGGAGGACCCCGATCGCATCCAGCGCGGCCTGCAGACGTCGTCGTTCTCGGCCGTCGCGCTGGCCACCGTCCGGCGTCGAGGTTGGGCACAGTCCGTGGCAGAACGCGAAGCAGGCGTCGCCTCCGTCTCGGCCCCCGTGCGCTCTCCCAGCGGCAAGGTGATCGCCGCCGTCAGCGTGTCGGGGCCGATCGAGCGACTGTCCCGCCAGCCGGGACGCTTGCACGCGCCGGCTGTCATCGCGGCGGCGGAGCGCTTGTCAGAGGTGCTGCGCCGTACCGGCGCGGAGAGCTGACGCCGACCTGCCGCTGACTGGCATCCGAGCGCTACGGCAGCCAGCGCAGCCAGTAGCCGTGCGGATGGCAGGTCGCCAGGTGCTCGACGCTGCGACGTCCACCACGCCAGCGAACCACGCTCAGCAGCGTCAGGCTGGAATCCGCCATCCCTGGCGGGCAGGGCAACCCTGGCGCGAGGGAGGGGGATTCCGCGCACACCCAGGACAGGTCGCGGCTAAGGGCGATGCCCGCCAACTCACGGACGAACGCGTCTCGGGCCGCCTGGTCGAGGTAGTTGAGCACCCAACTCGTGGTGATGACGGGGTGGCCCGCCGCGAGCGCCGCCACACTCGAGGCCAGCGCCGTCACCGCATCGCCGGCCCGGACCTCCACCCCGATTTCGCGGGCGAGCTGGATGGCCGCCCCGAGGCGCTCGAAGCGGTCGGTCTGATCCGGCCAGACGCAGGCACGCAGCCAACGGACCTGCTCGGCATCGGCCAGGTCGATGGGTGACCGATCGAGGCCGAGCCGCGCTGAGAACCTGGGGATCTGAGTTGGCAGCAGGTCCTGCCGATCGCCACGCGGCGTGCAGTTCACCACGAGCCGCTGCCCGCCGAGGCGATGCCCGGCGTAGTCGTAGCCCAACTCCCCCACCAGCAGGTTGAGCCCCGCACTGGCACCGACATCCAGGTGCGCCAGGACGCCCACTTCGCGGGCCACGCGGGCGAGCCCGACCAGCAGCAGTGCGCAACGCCCGATCTCATTGGTCTGCGGTGTTCGGGTCCGCACCAACTCGGCGACCTCGTCACGATGGTCGTGGCAGAAACCGACGAAGGCCGGCACGGGGTCATCGGTGCGAGGTTCCGCGGTCAGGTTCGGGTAGTAGGCCGCCAGCGGGACGGACGGATCGGCCAGCAGCAGGTCGTGGACCGCGGCCAACAGGGTGACCGGCATCCGGTTCGGCAGAGGCGCCTCGGCCAGTATGGCAAGAACCTCGCTCTGGTCGGCCAGCCCCACCGCCAGGCGCTGGTACAGCGGCGCACGAGGCCCTGCCACCGCCTCGAATCCTCGCATCAGGACGGACAGCTCAGGCGCGTTCACCTGATGAGTCAATCAGGCTTGCCTCGCCGCCGACAGGTTCCCGTCGACCAGATCGAGCCGGTCGACGCCGTCTGGCCCAGGAGCGGAATCTTGCCGGAGGCACGTGGGAGGTCCGGCCCGGTGGAGACCCGGCGAACCCGGCCGGGTTGGTGATGTTCGCCGAATGGGTCGATGGTGGTGGGTGTCCAGATGGGAGGGCCGGTGGTGGACATGGGCGAGTACGGGTGGGACGCCGAGCACGAGCGTGAGTTCCTGACCCATGACGAACACGGCTGGTTCCCGGCCGGGTCGTCAAGCAGTCGCGTGACCTCTCGACGGTGGTGACCGCCGCCGGCGAACTGGACGCCGAGGTGTCGGGACGGTACCGCCGTGCGGCTCTGGGCGCTTCAGGGTTCCCCGCTGTCGGCGATTGAGTAGCGCTCCGCGTCGTCCCAGATGGGCGGGCTGTCATCGAGGCTCTGCTGCCGCTTCGTGGGGCGTTCACCCGGCGAGCGGCCGGGGACGCCGTCGAGGCGCAGGTGGTCGCGGCCAGCGTCGACGTCGTGTTCCTGGTCAGTGCTTGGATGGCGACTTCTCCTTGCGACGCATCGAGCGGTACGTCACCACCGCTTGGTCGAGCGGCGCCGAGCCGGTCATCGTGCTCAACAAGGCAGACCAAAGGGAGGACCTGGCCGACGTCGTGGCGGCCACGGCCGCGGTTGCGCCTGGTGTTGCGGTCGTGACGACGACGGCGCTCGGCGCGGGGGGCCTGGATCCCCTGCAGCCCTATCTGGTGCCGGGACGCACCGTAGCGCTGCTCGGGTCGTCGGGGGTGGGGAAGTCGACCCTGGTCAACCGCCTGCTGGGCGAGGACCGGCTGGCGACCGGTGCGGTGAGCGACGCCCACGCCGGCCGGGGGCGGCACACGACGACCGTCAGAGAGTTGGTCCGGCTGCCCGGAGGCGCGTTCCTGGTCGACACGCCGGGCCTGCGGGAGCAGGGGCTGTGGGCAGATGCGGATGCGCTGGACCGCACGTTCGAGGAGGTCGACGGGTTCGCCAGGGCGTGCCGGTTCCACGACTGCGGACACCACCACGAGCCCGGGTGCGCGGTGCGAGCTGCGGTCGACGCCGGGGCTCTGGACGCTGAGCGTCTGGCCAGCTACCTGAAGTTGAAATGCGAACTGGAGAACCTCGAGGCCAGGAAGGACGAGAAGTCTCGGCGCCGCGTGGAGAAGGCGCTCGGCAGAGACTTCGCCGTCCGACGTACCGAGGTCAAGAGGAATAGGCCGCGCCACCAGTGACATCGCGCAGGTTGGCTCTTCGGCCTACTCCGCGCGTGAGACGCCGCCGTCGGCGGGAGCGCGATGTCAGCCGGTCGTGCCGGTTCTGGAGCGGAACAGGTTCGCCGGATCGTAAGTGCGCTTGACAGCCATGATGCGGTCGTAGTTGGCTCCGTGAGCCCTTCTCGCGGCGTCCGGATCGCTCAGGTCGTCGAAGTTGAGGTACGCGCCGACGTTGGAGTACGGACTCAGAGCCGTGGCCGCTTCTCTGGCCCAGTCGATGTTCGCCCGGTCAGCGGCGGGGTCGTCCCAGTTGGCTTCGATCCCGATCATGTAGGGGGCGGAGCGGTTGCCGACCGGGGTGGCCCCGGCCGGGACGTCGGCGATGGCCCCGCCGTTGATCCAGACGTCGAGGGAGGTCAGCGGGGACGGTCGTCGGGCGGCCAGGTCGACCAGGGTCGTGGCGGCGTCTGCGCTGAGATCGTTGAGATGGGACGACTTCCAGTAGTACCGACGGCCCCGCGGGTAGTCCTCGTCGAAGAGTTGTTGCGCCTCGACCCACGGCACGACACCGCCGAGGTCGGTGAGGACCGTGCCGAGATCACACAACGGGGCGCAGACCCGCTGGCCCTCTTCGACGTCGCCGACGTAGGGGCCAGCGACGCCGACGAACGGCTGTCCCCAGAGTTCCTCGGGGAAGACGTCCGCTTCGGGGAAGGTCCAACACACGGCCAGTGATCCGAACCCCCGCGGCGCCGCCTGCGCGAACTCCCGCAGGTTGGCCAGCACCTGGGGGCCTTCGCTGAGCGGAAAGGTGAGGAAGGGCAGGTACACATCGGGTCCGACCGGGTGGGCTTGGTACTCCAAAGCCGTGACCACGCCCAGGTCCCAGCCGCCGCCCCGCAGTGCCCAGAACAACTCGGGGTGCTGCTCAGCGCTCACGTGAAGCTCGCGGCCATCGGAGGTGACGAGGTCGGCGGCGACCACGTTGTCACAACTCAAGCCGTGCTTGCGCCGCATCCAGCCGTAGCCGCCGGCCAGGGTCAGGCCGGCCACCCCAGTCTCGGAAACGACGCCCAGCGGTACGGCCAGGCCGTGTGCCTGCGTCGCCCTATCGACGTCGCCGATCTGCGCACCGCCCTCGGCGCGGACACGCCCGGTCGCCGGGTCAACATCGACCCCGCGCAATTGCGACACGTCGATGACCAGGCCGCCGTCAAGCACTGCTGACCCTGCGACATGGTGACCACCACTGCGAACCGAGACGCCTAGGCCGTGCGAGCGGGCGAAGTTCACCGCATCGACCACATCGGCCGCGCCCAGGCAGGACACCACGAGGGCTGGATTCTTATCGATCGCGCCGTTCCACACGCTCCGAGCGGCGTCGTAGCCGTCCTCCCCGGCAGAGATGACCGAGCCACTAATGCCGGCCGCCAGTTGGACCAGAGCCTCCTTCATGGCGACTTACTGTCCCACATCGTGAGACAAAGAGGGAATGCGCAATAGTGCTAGGGCATGTGGGAACCGGGTGGCTCCTTGACCTCAGAGTGGACGGACGCCCAGTCCTGGCGGGTGGCGGCGTACTCGACACCGTGCTCGTCTCCCTCGATCCGGACCGGCCAGTCGGCGACGAACGCCCGGACGAAACGAAGCCCAGCCTTCTCCATCACCCGCCGCGACGCGCCGTGGACGGCCATCGCGTGCGCGTAGACGCGCCGCGCACCGAGTTCGGCGAACGCCTTGTGGATCAGCGCCAGCGAGCCTTCCGTCGCATAGCCGAGACCCCACGCCGACGCCTTGAGGCGGTAACCGAGTTCGGGCTCATCTTCGGGGCCCCCGTCACGGGGTCGCAGGTGGAACCAGCCCAGGAACGTCCCGCGGCTCCTCTCGATCGCCGCCCAGAAGCCCCACCGGTCGCCCCGCTCGTAGTACGCCAGGAACGCGGGCAGGTAGTCGTTCGCGATCGCCTCGGCAGAAGTTGGCACGCCACCGGTGATGTAGCGCATCACCGCCGGATCCGTGTCCAACGACACCAGGACGTCCACGTCGTCGGGGGTGAACCGCCGCAGGAGCAGCCGTTCGGTCTCCAGATACACGATCATGCTCGGAGGCTAACTCGAACGACCCAGTCCCTCGACCCGCACGCCACTCATTGCACAACTGCCATGTGGGTCATCCCGTCGGTAGCCTCCCCCTTCGTCACCCGAAGAGGGTGGTGTCCACGTTGAAGGCGCGAACGACCCGACTGAGTTCCTCGTCGGTGAGCCCTTGGGCACGTCCGCCGGAGCAGAGGTTCATGTACTCGTACATTGCACCGGTTTCGGCGTACTCGATCCGGTCGCAAGCGCGCAGTGGTGAGGTGTCGGAGCGGGCCATGACGCCGTGTTTGGCCCACAGCACGATCTGGTGGTCGCGCAGCCCCGCCACGTTGGCGGCCATGAGTTCCTGGGATCCGGGGATCATGAAGGGCAGGTAGCCGACGCCTTCGCGGAGCTGGACGATCGTCTCGGGCTCCCAACGCAGGATGCGGCGGTTCAGGGCGACGGTGTCCTGGTAGTCCTCGATGTGGGACAGCAGGGTCAGGTGCGGCGGCTGGGCGTGGATGACCGCATGGAAACCGATACCCCGGGAGCCGATCTGGTCCTGGTGAACGGCGAGGTGGGAGTTGAACTCGGACGTGGGTTTGTCGAAGTTGCCCTTCTTCTTGTAGTTCAGGGTGCCGGTGAGTCCTCCCTCGTGCACGACGACGGCGCCGAGGTTGGCCTTTGGGTTCTCGCCGAGCTGCCGGAGCCGGCAGCCCGAGCCGGTGACCAGGACGGTGTAGCCGGCCAGGGCGGGTACCGGCCAGGGCAGGTCGATGTCGCGGTGGGACGGGAAGATTTCCTCGACGTCGACGTCCCAGTTGAAGGCGGCCGTGATGTTGCCCGCGCCGGCCTCCACGGCGTCGATGTCATTGAGCCTGCGCCCGGCGGCACCGATGCTGTCGATGACCTCGTTGAGAGTTTCGGGGTAGGACGTTGTCCCCATGATGTGGTCTTGCCTTTCAGTCGATTGCTTGAAGTTGGTGTTGCGGGTTAGAGCAGGGAGGGCGCAGGGACCGGATCCATGTCGTCGAAGGACTTGTTCTCCCCGGCCATGGCCCAGACGAAGGAGTAAGCCGACGTACCTACCCCTGAGTGCAGCGACCAGGAGGGCGAGATGACCGCCTGCCGATCGGCGACGACCAGGTGCCGGGTCTCGGTCGGCTCGCCCATGAGATGGATCACTCTGGCGTCCGCCGGCACGTCGAAGTACAGGTAGCACTCGGTGCGCCGGTCGTGGGTGTGGGCCGGCATGGTGTTCCACATCGACCCTGGGTGAAGCCGGGTGACCCCCATGAGGATCTGGCAGGATTGCACCCCGTTCAGGTGGATGTACTGGGTGAGGGTTCGCCGGTTGCTGGTGACCTGGTCGCCCAACTCACGCACCGTGCCCTGATCCGGCAGGACCAGTGTGGTGGGGTAGGTGGTGTGGGCCGGGGCGCTGAACAGGTAGAACTGCGCCCCGCCCGCGCCGCCGTCCCCAGCTAGCGCGTCGGCGAAGGTGATGTCGCGGGTGCCCATGCCGATGTAGAGGCACGCACCGTGGGGCAGTTCGTACGTTTCGCCGTCCGCGGTCACGGTTCCCGTGCCGCCGACGTTGATGATGCCCAGCTCGCGGTTGGCGAGGAAGAACTCCGAGCGGAGTTCGTCGAATGTCGGCAAGGCAAGTTGCTGCCCGGCCGGAACCGCACCTCCGAGCACGATCCGGTCGTGGTGGGTGTAGACCACGTTGACCTCACCGGGGACGAATACCTCCTCGACCAGGAACCGCTCGCGCAGTTCAGCGGTGGCGAAGCGTGGGAGTTGGTCGGGACTTGTTGCGTAGCGCTGTTCCATGGTGTGTTCTCCGAATTCTCTTGCGATGGTGGGTGATGGCTCAGCGGACCAGCCAGCCGCCGTCGACTGGGATGATGGCGCCGTTGAGGTAGTCCGAAGCGGCCGAGGCGAGGAAGACGAACGGGCCCTGCAGGTCGGCGGCGGTTCCCCAGCGGCCGGCTGGGATGCGTGCCAGGATCGACTTCTCGCGAACCTGATCGGCCCGAAGCTGGGCTGTGTTGTCGGTGGCCATGTAACCGGGGGCGATCGCGTTGACGTTCACTCCGTGCTCGGCCAGTTCATTCGCGAAGGCCTTCGTGAGTCCAGCCACGGCATGCTTGCTCGCGGTGTAGCCGGGGACCAGGATCCCGCCTTGGAAGGACAGCATCGACGCGATGTTGATGATCTTGCCGCTTCCTTGGGCCACGAATCGCTTGGCGGCGGCCTGGGACAAGTGGAACACCGCGTCCAGATTGATGGCCAGGACAGCGTCCCAGTCCGCGGCCGGGTGCTCCAGCAGCGGCGCCCGTCGGATGATGCCCGCGTTGTTCACCAGGATGTCGATACGTCCCAGCGCTTCGGTCACGGACTGGATCGCCGCGTCCATGTCCGGTGGGGTCGCCGCGATCAGGTCCAGTTCGACCGAGTGGGTGCGGCGGCCGAGCGCATGGATCAGGTCGGCAGTCTCCTGCGCTGGAGACCGGTCCAGCAGCGCGACGTCGGCGCCCGCCTCAGCCAGGGCCACGGCCGCGGCCTGACCGAGCCCGCGCGACGATCCCGTCACGAGGGCGACCTTTCCGTCCAGACGGAACGAGTCGAGAATCATCTGTTACCTCCAGTTGCTAAGAATGTGAGTGGTGGGTTGCGCCGGAGTCCGTCCGGGCGGCTCAGTAGTACGTGCGCAGGTATTCGGCCAGGCACAGGATCGCCATGGCCTGCCCGTACGGCATCGAGGTCCGGGGGATGTTGCGGTAGAAGTCGAGGTCCGATCCCATGCCGGTGCCGAACGAGACCTGCTGAAGCTCGCCGTCGTCGGAGACATTCGCGATGATCGCCTGGACCGCCTTCTCTGCCACCGCCGCGTGCTCGCTCCCCAGGTAGCCCAAGCGAGTCGCCTTGAGGATCCCGTACGCGAAGCCGGCTGTCGCCGATGCCTCGAGATAGGACGAGGGGTCGTCGAGCAGGGTGTGCCACAACCCTGAGTCGTCCTGCAGCCCGGCCAGGGCGGTGACCTGGGCGTCCAGCACCTCGATCAGGAAGCGCCGCACCGGGTCGGATTCGGGCAGATCCACCAGTTCCAGGAAATCCGGGATCACCATGGTCAACCACGAGTTCCCGCGCGCCCAGCGGGCCCGGGCGAAGTTGTGGTTTCCCTCGAACGTCCAGCCGTGGAACCACAGGCCGGTCTCGCGGTCCGCCAAGTAGGCCACATGGGTGAGGAACTGGAACGTCGCTTCCCGCACGTACTGGGGACGATCCAGCAGCAGGCCGATCTTGGCCAGCGGCAGCACCGTCATCATCAGGGTGTCGTCCCAGAGCTGGTGATGATTCTCTTCGGCCAGCGTGATGTGCTGCATCCCCCCGCGGGGGGTGCGAGGCATGTCGCGCATGGCCCACTCGGCCCACGATTCGAGCCACGGCAGCAGGCTGCGGTCGCGGGTCTCCTCGTACCGGCACGCCAGCGTGAGGAAGGGCGACATCGTGTTGACGTTCTTCGTGGTGCCTTCGGCCAGTCGGGCCTCGAACCAGGAATCCACGATGTCGCGCATTACCGGGTCACCGGTCTGGTCGTAGTACTGCCAGATGCCGTACAGACCGATGCCGTGGGTCCACTCCCATCCAGCCCAGCCCTTCGTGTCGATGACTCGTCCGTCATCGAGGCGCAGCAGGAACTCGCCGGACTCGTCGGTGATGTTCACGAGGTTGGTCGTCAGCCGACCGACCAGCTCGTGAATTGCCTTGCGTGACACGAACCGCTCCGGCGCCCGCAGCAGCGGGCTGTGCTTCACCGGCCACGTCTTGTGTTGTTCCATCATTCTCTCCTCGTCATGCCATCGCCGTCATTGGCGGGACTGCTCGCAACTCGGCAACTGGGTGCCGAACCAGCTGGCGGACGAATCCTGTGCTCGTCCGCCAAGCATCGCACTGAGCCAGGGACGTGGTCCCGCACGGCTCCTTCACTTCCTTGGCACTCAGGCCTGCTGGGTGCTCGCCACTTTCGAGGCTCGCGCACTGGGCGCCTCGAGGTCCTCCAGCGACTTGCCCTTGGTCTCGGGGGTCAGTAGTGCGGCGACCGCCGCAACCAGCGTGATGCCGAAGGTGGTCGCCCCGATGATGAGCGGAACGTTGGTCGACCCGGGGGGTGCGATCGCGGCGAAGATGCTCGGGAAGAACGAGGCGATCATGAGACCGACGTTCTGCGACACGGCGAACCCCGTGACCCGGATACGCATGGGGAACTGCTCCTGGAAGAAGGTGGCGAAGGTTGCGTTCCACATCTGGAAGAAGATGCCCTGCACGATGACCACGAGCACGAAGACCAAGACCAGGTTCTTCTGCTGGACAGCCCACAGGTAGGCGCCGGCCAACAGGCCGCCACCGATCCCGCCGACCACCATGAACAGGCGGCGGCCCACCCGGTCCGACAGCGCCCCGAAGAGCGGAATGGTCAACACCGCGGTGACGTTGGCGATCAGAGTCACCCACAGCATCTCCCCGGTGGTGAAGCCGATGCCGTAGCCCTTCTGGGTCGCATACGACACGCCGAAGACAAGGGTCGCCATGCCGATGACGTTCGTGAAGGTCATGATCACGCAGAGCAGGGTCACCATCGGGTGGGTGCGAACCAGCTCGAGGAACGGGAACCGGTTCTTTTCCGCGGGCTTACCGGCCTGGGCGAGGTAGGCCGGCGGCTCCGTCACCCGACGTCGGATGACGTACCCCGCGATAATCACCACTGCACTGAGCAGGAAGGGAATGCGCCAGCCCCAGGTCGTCCAGCTGATCGGGTCGAGCAGGGTTGCGAGCGGAAGCATGACACCGGTGGCGAGGATGGAGCCGACCTGCGTGCCCTGCAGGCTGAAGCTGGCGAAGAACCCGCGCCTCGCGTCGGGGGCGTGCTCGACGATCATGGCGCTCGCGCCACCGAGCTCGCCCGCCACCGCGAAACCCTGGACCAGGCGCAGGATCACCAGCATGATGGGCGCGAGCACCCCAACCTGTCCATAGGTGGGAAGCAGCCCTACAGCGAAGGTGGAGAAGCCCATCAACAGCATGGCGAGGACGAGCACGTTCTTGCGGCCGTGCCGGTCGCCCCATGCGCCCAGGACCACAGCCCCGACCGGACGAGCTACGTAGCCCACAGCGTAGGTGGCGAGCGAGGCGATAAGGGCCACCGTCGGGTTATCGGAGGTGAAGAAGATCGCCGGGAAGACCAGAGCCGCGGCCTGCGAGTACAACGCGAAGTCGTAGTACTCCAGGGCGCTGCCGATCCAGCCACTCATGGCCGCCTTCTTCGGGTCACGATGGCCGATCTCGGTCGGCGGTTTCGTGCTCTCAGTTGTACTCATTTCTTACATCCTTTCGTCATCGTTGACGAGAGACCGCAGAACGGCCTCTCGGGAAATCTGGATTCTTCAGGGAGGGCTGCAAGGGAGGGTTGAGGGGAACTCGGCTCGGGGCTCGGGACGCGGTGTCCCTCGAGGCGGTCGATCTGGTCGGCAATCATCGGCACTCCTACCGGTCGACCCGGGCGTTGCCGCCGCTGGCCAGCTTGAGGACTTCTGCGGCGGTGACCATCGAGGTGTCCCCGGGGGTGGTCATCGCCAGCGCGCCGTGGGCGGCACCGAGTTCCACGCTGCGGGCCAGGCTCTGGCCGGTGAGCAGCCCGTAGACCAGCCCGGAGGCGAAGGAATCGCCGCCGCCGACCCGGTCGAGGATCTCCAGGCGTGGGCGTTGGGTGGCCTGTACCAGGCCGGTGCCACGGGACCAGGCCACCGCGCCCCAGTCGTTGACGGAGGCCGAGCGGACCGTCCGCAGCGTGGTGGCGATCACGGCCAGGTTCGGGTAGGCGGCCCCGACCTGGTCGATCGTGGCCCGGAAGCCCTCTAGCGGCAGGGTCGCCAGGTTCTCGTCGACACCTTCGACCTCGAAACCCAGGGCGGCGGTGAAGTCCTCCTCGTTGCCGATCATGACGTCGACGTGCTGGGCCAGTTCGCGGTTGACCTCGCGGGCGCGTTCTTGACCGCCGATCGCCTGCCACAGGCTGGGCCGGTAGTTGAGGTCGTAGGACACCGCGGTGCCGTGCTCCTTCGCGGCTTGGACGGCGGCCAGCGCGGTTTCAGCGCTCTGCTCGGACAGGGCGGCGTAGATGCCGCCGGTGTGCAGCCAGCGCACACCCAGCTCGCCGAAGAGCCGGTCGAAGTCGACCTGGTCGGGCCGCAGCTGCGCGATCGCGGTGTGCCCGCGGTAGGAGACACCCTTGGCGCCACGCACCCCGAATCCGCGCTCGGTGAAGTTCAGCCCGTTGCGGACCGTCCGGCCCACACCGTCGGACTCGGCCCAGCTGACCCACCGGGCGTCCACCCCGCCGGCGAGGATGAAACCCTCGATCAGGTGCCCGACCTCGTCGTCCACCAGGGCGCTGACCACCGCGGTGGAAAGTCCGAACACTCGGGACAGTCCGCGGATCACGTTGTACTCGCCACCGCCCTCCCAGGCGGCGAAGTTGCGGGCGGTGCGGATCCGCAGGTCGCCGGGATCCAGCCGCAGCATCACCTCACCCAGGGCGACCGCCTGGTATCGGCAGTTATCGACCGGACGGAGTTCCAACGTGCCGGGCATCTCAGGCCGCCTTAGGGGAGTTGGAGGCGGTCTGGACGGCCGCTGCGCACAGGCTCTGGATCGTGGTGGTGTCGCCTGCGTCAATCGCGTCCGCGGGCACCATCCAGGAACCACCGACCGCACCCACATTCGGCAGGGACAGGTAGTCGGCCAGGTTGCCGACCGAGACGCCGCCGGTGGGAATGAAGCGCACCTGCGGGAACGGGGCGCCCAGCGCCTTGAGCGCAGCCGCGCCGCCGTAGACGTTGGCCGGGAAGAACTTCAAGGTGGTCAGGCCCAGGTCGAGAGCGGCCATGATTTCGGTCGGGGTGACCGCCCCGGGGAACACCGGCAACTCATGCTGCTGTGCCCGTCGAACAACCGCAGCGCTGAACCCCGGGCTGACGATGAACTGCGCACCGGCCTCGAACGCCTGGTCGACCTGGTCGGCGGTCAACACCGTCCCGGCGCCCACCAGCAAGTCTGGGTTGGCCGACATCCGGCGAATGGCTTCAATCGCAGCGGCTGTGCGGAAGGTCACCTCGGCGACCGGAATGCCGCCGGCCACCAGGGCCTCACCGAGCGCCTCCGCGCAGCTGGCCTGGTTGATGACCACCACCGGGACGATCCGGCTATCGGTCACGTGCATCGGACCCCTCCTTGGGTCTTGCGTTTCGCTGTGCAAAACGCTAAGTTTCATTCAGTGACACTAGTTTGCAACGTTTCAAGCACTTTGGCAAGAGGGATTCGCACACTGTTCGCCAGGAACCTTGAAGCTGACCGCAGTAAGGAGATTCGATGACCGAGACGCAGGCTCCTCGGGTGGAGGCCGTGGATCGCGCGCTGCAACTGTTGATGGCCCTCGCTGACGCCGGGCTGGATGGCGCGTCGCTGGCCGATCTGGCCGAGAGCGTCCAACTGAACAAATCCACCGCCTATCGAGCGCTCTCGACCCTCCGGTTGCGCGGCTTCGCCACCCAGGACGGTGCCAACGGCTTCTACCGGCTCGGGCCGGCCGCCTTCGAGCTGGGCGACCGCGCCTACGCCCCGCACAATCTGGCGCAGGCGTTGCATCCGGCGCTGGTGGCGTTGTCGCGGGCGTCCGACGAACTGGTTCACCTGGGGGTGCTCGCCGGCGACGAGGTGCTCTACGTGAACAAGGTCGAACCGGAACGCGCGATCCGGGTCTGGTCAGCGATCGGCCAGCGAGTGCCGGTCGCATCCTCCTCGATGGGCCGGGCGCTGCTGGCGGCCCGCAACGTGCCTGACCAGGCGCTCGGCGGCTACTTGAGGAACCTGCCGCCTGATCGGCAGGTCACTCCCGAGCGGTTGCTCGATTCGGTCAACCGGGCGCGCGGTCGCGGCTACGCGGTCGAACTCGGAGAGAACGAACCGGACGTGGCCTGCATCGGAACCGCGATCATGCGCGGCACCACCGCCGTCGCCGCGGTGTCGATCACCGCGCTCGCCACGCGGATGACCGAACAACGCCAGCGGGAACTCGCCGGGCTGATCGTCAGCGAGGTCGGCCCGCTATTGCCTCACGGCTTGTCGCTGCTTGCGGCGCTCACCGGTGAGCCGGCCGCAGACCGCGTCCCCGCTGCCCGGCCTTAGCAGCCCGGCCAAGCGGATGCGCACTGCTCACTCAGGCCATCTCGCTGCCCGTCGACCACGCAGGTCACCCGTCCCTCACATGTCCAACTGGCCGCCCATGACGATCGTCCGCTCAAGCGGCAGGTGGAAGACGCTCGTGCGGTCGGCTGCGTTGCGAGCCAACCACAGGAACAGTGATCGCCGCCAGCGCGGCCACGTGGGTACGTCGCGGCGTGTGAGCTGTAGCGACGAGATGAAGTAGTGGGCCCGGTCGGGATCCAGTTCCATCAGGTCGGGGTTCTTGTCGCGCGCCCAGTCCAAGGCGCGGGGGACGTGCTGGCTGTCGTTGAAACCCACGTGGTAGCTGATGTGGATGATGCCGTCGTCGGCGTAGCCCAGGTCGTCCACCACCGCCCGGTCGACGTGGCGGATGTGGGGCACGTTCTCGTTCACGATGCTGACGATTGCCACGTGCTCGTGCAGGACGTGGTTGAACTCGACGTTCTGCCGCAGGGCCAGCGGCGTGGTGTCCTTGTTCGGGTGCGGGAACACGGCCAGCCCGGGGACCCTCGGGATGTCCTTCGCGTGCACCATGTCGATGAAGTCCGACAACGGACCCTCGATCTCGCGCCGCCGCCCGTCGATGGTCGCTCCTCCGTCTCGCCACGTCAGCATCACCAGCACCACGGCGATCGCGATGAGCAACGGTAGCCAGCCGCCATGCAAGATCTTCGCGACGTTGCCAAGGAAGAACAGGAATTCGACACCGAGAACGAGGACGACGGCCACGGCGATCTTCCAGACGGCCACCCGCCACACGAATTTGGCCAGGATCAGGAAGATCGACATCTCCAGGAGCAGGGTGCCGGTGACGGCAAGTCCGTACGCGCTCGCGAGCGCCTCGGAACTCTGGAAAACGGTGATCAGCACGACGACGCCCACGAACAGGATCCAGTTGATGGACGCGACATAGATCTGACCGCCCTCGTCCTTGGAGGTGTGCTTCACGTTGAGACGCGGCAGCAACCCAGCTCGCACCGCCTGCCTCGACACCGAGAAGGCACCTGAGATAACGGCCTGGGAGGCAATGACCGTCGCCATGGTGGCGAGGATGACGAGCGGGATCCGACCCCACTCGGGCGCCATGCGAAAGAACGGGTTGGTAACAATGGTCGGGTCGCGCAGGATCTCGGCCCCCTGACCCATGTAGTTCACCGTCAGCGCTGGGAACACGAGGACAAACCACGCGAGCCGGATCGGCTTGGGTCCGAAGTGGCCCATGTCGGCGTACAGCGCCTCGACGCCCGTGACGGTCAGCACCACCGCGCCAGCGGCGATGAAGGCGATGCCGGGGTGCGAGATCCCGAACGCGATGGCATGGTGGGGGGAGATCGCACCGAGAATCTCCGGGTTCATCATGACGTGCGGGACGCCCAGCGCGGCGAGGGTGACGAACCAGAGCGCCATGATCGGCCCGAAGAACCGGCCCACCAGCGCGGTTCCGAACCGCTGAACCGCGAAGAGGCCGGTGAGGACGACGACCGACAACGGCAGCACAAGATCGGCGAAGCCCTCGTCCACCACCGACAGACCCTCGATCGCTGACATGAGGGAGATCGCCGGTGTGATCACGCTGTCGCCGTAGAACAGCCCCGCGCCGACGATTCCCATCACCAAGGTGGCCGCGATGAGCCGGGGGCGTCCCGACAGACTGCGGCGCAGCAGCGCCACGAGCGAAAGGATGCCGCCCTCGCCGTCGTTGTCGGCCCGCATCATCAGGGAGGCGTACCCATAGGACACCACGATCGTGATGGCCCAGAACACCATCGAGATGACGCCGAACACGTCCTCGCGAGTCGGAGCGACCGCGTTGTGCTCAGCACTGAAGACCGTCTGGAGGGCATACAACGGACTGGTCCCGATGTCGCCGAACACGACCCCGAGGGCGGCGAACGTCAGTGCGCCCAGGGCGCCGTGACCTTGAGCCAATTGCTCGGCGGGAGACGGGGGCGTCAGCGCGTCGGCCTGAGCCGGAGTCGTCGGAGTGCCGTCCAGAACCACGTCCGGTCCAGGGGTGATGGTCATGGAGCCTCCTTGGCGCCGGGAGCCGGATCGAGGGCGACCCGGCGGAGTCCACTGTCCCGCCACACACGACGGCTGCGCAAGGGTTCGGTTGACGCGGTGCCCTCGCCTGGCCCGAACTGGCAGGCTGGGTCGGCTCGATCGACCTGCCGGCGTTGGCCGCAGGGCCGGCCCCGGTGCCCCAATGGTTGCGCCGCGGCTACGGTGGTGCCTGATGAAGTCCCGAGGGAAACCCCAGCGAGTCTCCGCGCGAATGGCTACTGAGCAGCCGCGACAGAGCCGGCTCCCGGCGCTCGGCCGTCGAGGCGGTGGCTGGGTCGCCCTGCAGGTCGTGATCTTTGCCGTCACCGTAGCGGCAGGCTTGCTCGGCACGGCTTGGCCTGTGGCTGCGAGGCCCTGGCTCTGGGCCGGCGGCAGCGTGGTCTTTGTCGCCGGAGTTGGGTTGCTCCTCGGGGGCGGCGCCGGGCTCGGCAGGCAACTCACACCGTTCCCCCGACCGATCGCCACCGGAGAGCTTCGGCATCACGGCATCTACGGGCTCGTACGACACCCCATCTACGGGGGCGTCCTGCTGGGCATGCTTGCCTGGGCCTTGGTTTCCTCGCCGCTGGCGCTTCTACCCTTCGGGCTCGCCGTGGCGTTCTTCGAAGCCAAACGCCGCCGTGAGGAGACCTGGCTGCTGGCGCATTACCCCGGCTACGCGGAGTACCGGGAACGCGTGCGACGGCGCTTCCTGCCCTACCTCTGGTGAGAGGCCGGGTCAGGGCAGGCTCTGTTCCGCACCGCGGCCGCCCCACCGCACTGGGTTCACCGAGTGTGGTCGCCACTCGCGACCGCTGTGGGGGACCGGCTTCTGCCCCGGAACGCTCGCCGAGGGCTGTGGGATATCGTGTTTCCGTGAATCTCCGGGGAACCTTCATCGCTGTTGTCTGCGTGTTCGGTTTGGCTGGTTGCTCGTCACCGAGCCAGGCGCTCTTCCCCACCAAGCCTGCCGCAACGGGTTCGAGTTCTTCCTCAACGGTCGAGGCAGCACAACCGGCAAACTGGGAGGGGGCGACAGCCTTCACCCAGGCATTTGTCGCACGCGACTTCACCATGGCTCGCCAGTATGTCGCCGTGGGCGGCGCCGCCGACCGGTACCTCACTCATCAACAGTCGATGGACCGGGCGCGGGCCGCCGCCCGCCGGCCACTGCCCAAGGGCGGCGCGGTCACGGTCGACACCAGCACGGGGACCGTTGGGTTCACCCTCGACGGCGCGACCGTTGTCTGGAATGACTGGCGCTTCGATGCTCAAGGACGAATCGTGGGTTGGTCGATCGACGTGGGCAAGGTCACGTTCCCGATCCAGTAGCGGTGACGCCCGCCAGTCGGGGCAGGAAGGGTGTGCTGAGACGGCCTTGCTACGCTGCAGGGGTGACAGGCTCCGACGGGACGACCACCCCAGGCGGCTCGGGCTCCCCGGAGATCGACGGCCAGGACGCTAGCGCCGACTCGATCGAGTCGGCGCCAGCCGGCGAGAGCCGTGCTCCCCGCCGGCTGGCCGAGGCAGGCAGATCTGGGTCTCCTCGCACCCGCACGAGGATCGTCCTCGCCCTTGCGGCGACCGTGTCCTGCCTGATCCTGCTCGCTGCGGCGGGCACCTTCTGGGCCAAGGGCTTCTACGAGTCGGCGAATGAGGGAAAAGCTCAGGCCGTGGCCGCGATGAGCAGTCTCGCGGCAGGTGACAACACGTCAGCGGCCTCGAAGTTCGATGCGGCCAGGGTGTCCTTCGCCAGGGCGAAAGCCTTGTTCGGCCCCGAGTGGTTGGCCGACGTCGCGAAGTTCATCCCGCTGGCGGGTCGCCAGATCTCCGCGGCTGACGCCCTGGTGACTATCGGCGTCCACGGCTCTGAGGCGGGTAAGGAGTTTTCCGCCATCCTTGCGGAGATGCCTTCTTCGCCGGCCAAGAAGGGCTCAACGAAACCCCCAACGATCTCCGAGGCGGCACGGCTCCACCTCGACGCCGGGCTCAACTCGCTGTGCGCTGCCGCGGATCAGGCACCGGATCTGGCCGAAGCGGGCCTGGTGCAGCCGTTGGCCGACGTGGTGCGGTCGGTGAATAGCGCGTTGACGCCCGTCACCTCCTACCTCAAGCGGTGCGACGCCCTGCTGGAGTTCGAGCGCTACCTGCTGTCGGAGCAGCGCCGCTACCTGCTGGTCTCGCAGCACCCCGGCGAAATCAGGCCCACCGGGGGCTTCATCGGCAGCTATGGAATTCTTGACATCGGACCCCAAGGCTTCTCGATCAAGAAGTACGAGGGCATCGAAAACCTGCCCGTGCCGCGCGGCTTGCACATCCCCTCACCACCCGGGGATCGCCTGACCCAATGGTTCAAGCTCCGCGACGCGAACTGGTGGATCGACTTCCCCACGAGCGCCCGAGCACTGCTGTTGTTCTGGCACGAGTACGGGCAGGCCCCGGTCGATGGGGTGATCGCCATCGACACCAACGCCATGAGCGCCGTCCTCGAAGTCACCGGGCCCATCACCGTGACGAAGCACGATGAGACCTTCACCGCCGAAAACCTGCTCGACAGGCTCACCTACCTGCTCGAAACCGAATTCATCGAGCGACAGATCGAAGCGGGCGGGACGTTGAGCTTCAAGGAGCGGAAGGCGGTCCTCACCGCGTTGGCTCACGAGATGACCAAGCGCGTGTCGAGCGGAGGGTCGAAGGTGCTGACCGGGACCGCCGCAGCGCTCGCGGAGGCCGCTGATGAGAAGCACCTGCAGTTCTACTCCCCCGACCCGGCCGCCCAGGCGGCCGTTACGGGGCTTGGATGGTCGGGCGCTCTCACCGCCCCCGATGGCACGACCGATCTGCTGGCGGTCGTCAACACCATGGATCGGGCCGCGAAGGTCAACATCGGGGTGCGGAAGACAATCGACTACCAGGTCGCTCTCGCAGCGGATGGCTCCGCCGAGACCAGGCTCACCCTCGGGTACACGAACACGGCCCCCTACGCCTTGCCGCCGCGTCAGCGCAGCGTGTTCAGCAACTACCTCCGGGTGTACCGGCCGGTGGGGACCGAGACGCTGCCAGGGGTCGGCGAGTTGCCCGAAGGCAGCGTCAGCACCCTCGACCTGGGACTGCCCACCGTCGTGCGGCCCTTCCAACTCCCACGCGGGCGAAGCCACCGCGAGACGATCGTGACCCGGATTCCCCGGGCGCTGGGCTCGGGCGAGGCACCGCCGCTCCCCCAGTCCCCCACGCCCACCCGCGCCGGATCCCTCGGCTGGGTCTCGCACTACCGGCTGTTGCTGGTCCGGCAGGCGGACCTTGAGGACTACCCGACGACCGTGACCGTGACGATCCCCGCCGGGATGCGCATCACCAGCGTCAACACGTGGAAGACCGCCTCGGGCGAGAAGCTCGAGGTGTCCAACCGCGACAACGTCGTGCACCTTGAACGGCCATTGGACGGGGACACGGTCCTCGACATCGAAATGGCCCCCATCTGGTTCGGCCAGTGAGGACGGCATCTGTGGCGAGCCCTGGCACCAAGAACGGTGACCTGCACCCAAGGAGCGTAATGAGGAGTCTCTCGAAAACCCGCACGGCCGGGCTGATCGCAGGGATCGCGCTCGCGGCAACAGCGTGCACCACTGTCCCTTCGACGACCG
>JBAVKY010000017.1:0-18587 GCA_049688555.1 Propionicimonas sp. | reverse complement strand
CTGCTATCCACTGGTTGCCCTCTGTGGGCACCAGCAGAGGGGATGCAGCGGCGAGTTGCTGAGTCGCCGTGATGCAAGTTGTCATTGGACTCTCCCTTCCTCCTCACCCGAAGCGCCGCAAGTGCCTCTCCGCTGACAGCTGCACGCGAAACCGTGAGCCAAGCCGAGGGCGGCGTCCGCCACAACGACGAAACTCGCACGCCTGCCGCGGCACACCTTCATGACCACGGTGCTCGGCGTCGGCGTGGACCTGCGCGACATCCAGATCGCTGCCCGACACACACCGGCCCACAGGAACACCACGCGCTACGACCGCGCCCCCCAGAACCTGGATCGCCATCCCAACGACATCCTCGCCGCACACATCGCTCCGGCACGCAGCCCGAGGACACCCCAAGAGACAGTGCCGATGACCGCGCTGGTCGAGTAGCGCCGCGTGCGGCGCGTGTCGAGATCGAGCCGATGTGCCGACGGCGGCGGGACATCAATCAACTGCCGACGTCCGGCGTCGACCCCGAGGGGCGTGATCTCGCTCAATGCCGAGTGCGTGACACTGCTGTCGTGCCCAGTGTCGGACGCCCACGTCGGCGAACGTGACCTTGCACAACTGCCGAGATCGGGCTCTGGTCGAGGTCTACCGCAGATGCCGAGATCGGGCTCTGGTCGAGGTCTACCGCAGATGCCGATGAGCGCTCGGCCGCCTATTCGGAGCGACGCCACTTGCTTCGGGCAGGCTGGACAGCCTGATGATCTACATCGGCAACGCCGATCCACAGGTAGTTGCTCCGGTGATTGATCGCATGCTCAGCTCGACCAACGGCGAGGTTCTACGTGCAGGGGGTCGAATGGCCGCGTTCGCCGCGCTGCAATGGGGGCGGCAGGCTTTGATGGCGAAAGCCCTAACCGGCGACGTGGGAGTCCGATGCGGTGTGGCTGAGATGTGTGCCGCGAGGGTTGACCGATCCGCCGACTCCGAACTCGTGCTATCCACTCTGCGCCGGCTGATGCATGACGAGGACGAGGGGGTTCGGAAACAGGTTGGCACCTTGGCCGGAAACTTGCGCGGAGAGGACCTGCGCCCTTACGCCCAGCTCCTGGCTGAACTGATCGCATCGCCGAGCTATGTGCACGCCACCCCGCAACTACTCATCACGCTGCAGGAAGCGCCAGACAGGGTCGACGATCTCGTCGACCTCGCCGCTCACCGCTTTCTGAACATCCATGGCGAAGACGTCGCCGACCTGCGGACTGGTGCTGCCGGTGACGCTCACTACATCTCGGATCTGGTGGTCCGCGGGTTGGCGCAGACGCAGGACCAAGCGCGGATCAAGGCGCTCCTCGACATCCTCGATCGCTTGCTCGAACTCGGGGTCTACGGAGTCGATCGAGCAATCGATGGGGCCGTGCGCAAGTAGAAGAGAGCGAGCAAGTCGCCGCGGCAAATTGGTCGCCGACGACCCCAGACGTCTGGCAACGAGTCACGCAGCGAGCCTAGATCCGTTGCTTCAAGACCCCGCGCGAAACGTCCGCTCATCAGCCTTCGGTGAGGACGTCCCGCTGGGTGGCGGGTGCTGGCCTGGTCATCCCAAGTTCACTTCTTGACAGGCCCAGCGTGGGAGGCTGGAGTTGGCAGGAGGTGACGCCTTGGCTGGTGACGCCGTTGTCGGTCAGCGAGCGGAGTTCGCCTCGCGGGCGAGCGTCATAGGGATCGTCGCGGCTTGGATGACGTTCGGGATCAACGAGGTCTATGCGGTCCTGTCAGGCATTGTCTTCCTGCATGAGGGGGCAGCTGTCGAGAGTGGGCCGGTTCTCTCGGTAATGGCCCTCCTGGTGGTCTTGATGGGCCCGTTCCTCGTACTGTCGATGGCTGCGGTGCACGCCTTCGCTGACCCGTCCCGCAGGATCTACGGGCTCGCCGCCCTCGCGTTCATGGCCGCCTGTGTCACGGTCACTTCGTGCATCAACTTCTTGCTGCTGCTGGTGAGTGTTACGCCGGACCTGTTCTCCGAGTCGTGGCGGGCGCTGTTCCTTCCCTGCCGGTGGCCGGCGCCCGCGTTTGTCCTGGACAACTTCGTCTGGGACTGGTTCTTCGGGGTGTCGATGCTGCTCGCCGCGCCGATCTTCAGTGGTGATCCGCTCCGGCGGGGGCTTCGGCTCATGATGAATGCCAGCGGTGTCCTGTGCCTGACCGGGCTTGCATGGCTCGCGGTCTCACCGGCTCAGGGCATCATCATCGGCATCCTGGGCTGGGGTGCCGCCGGGCCCCTGGTGTTCGTCCTGCTCGCCAACGTCTTCACCCGAACCCGCTCGCAGCATCCTAGATAGGACCCTCTCACCAACCCCATAGCCCCCCCGGAGACAGCTCAGGTCCGAACATCCGGAACTGCCGCACACCGGGCGACGATCGGCTGTCTGATCATCCTCCGTCGGTGAAGCCCATTTGTTGGTACGCAGGCCGGCGTTTGGAGTACTGCGCCTTCAAGACGGGGACGCCCCCATCGACGTAGTCGTGGACGACGACTTCGGTCTTGCCCTCGTGCCGACGTAACGCGCGTCCGACGGCTTGGATGAGCAGACCGGGGTACGAGATGGGTCCTGCGAGGAAGACGGTGTCGATGACGGGCGCATCGAATCCTTCACCGCCGTAGGGCACCGTCGTCATGACGAGCAGGGGCTCTTCGGTGGTGGCGTCGGCGATCCTGGATCGGATCGCGGCCAGGGCTTTGGCGCCGGTGCCGCCGCGCATGATCAGCGCTTCTGTCTCGGGCAGCAGACTGGCGAGTGCGGTGAGGTGGTCGCGGCGGCGGGACAGGACGAGGCACTTGCGGCCCTGGGTGAGCGCCGCGGCGATGTCGGCGGCGATCTGTCGGTTGCGTTCCGGGTCGTCGGCAAGGAGGCCGCCCAAGTGGGTGATTGCTCCTGCTGCGTTCAGGTCGAGATCGTGCGGGCTGCGGTAGGCGGTCTGGTGGACGTGCAGCACGCGGCTCGGTCCGTCGTAGGGGGTGACGAGGGTGGCTTCGCTGGGGAGGGTGTCTCGGATGACGTGGCGGACAGGCCCGAGTTGCCAGTTGGTGACCTGCTCCAGTCCGTCCTTGCGTTCGGGCGTTGCGGTGAGCCCCAGCCACCAGGCCGCGCTGATTTGCGACACGACCTTCTCGTAGGATCCGGCGGCGAGGTGGTGGCATTCGTCGACGATGACCTGGCCGTATCCCCGGGTGAGTTCCCGGATGTCCTCGGGGGTGTGGCGGGCCAAGGTTTGCAGCAGCATGATGTCGACCTGTCCTCGGGTCTTGACGCGTCCGCCGCCGAGTTGGCCAGTTTTGATGCCGAGGAAGTTTCGGATCTGTTCGCGCCACTGGGAGGCGAGTGCTGTCTTGTTGATCAGCACGAGCGTGCTGGCCGCGCGTTCGGCGATGATGGCACACGCCATCACGGTCTTGCCCGAGCCGGTCGGCGCGTGCAGGATGCCGTCCTCGTGAGCCAGCATCATGTCCACGGCTGCTGCCTGCCGATCGTCGAGTTCGCCGAGAAAGGCGGCCTCGAGTTCGTTGCCTTGGTTGCGTTGGTCGTCGTTGACCAGATCACTCCCCGCCTGGACGATCAGGTCGGCCGCCTGGTGGCGCAGGCCGCGCGGCAGAATGAGATCACCGTTGATGGTGACGTCGAAGCCCTGGATGAAGCGCGGGATGTTCCACGTCGAGCGGCGGGCGCGTTGCGCCTCGTAGAACGCCGGGTTGTGGATCGTGGCCGCATGCCGCAGCGCCGCCGACAACTCCGGATTCAGGTCCTCGTCACGGATCCTCAGACCCGCCCCGAGCGTCGCCCGGACTCGAGTTGGGAGGCTGGGGTGGATGGCGGTCGCGGGTGAGGCCTCCAGCCTGGTCACCTCGAGCCCGACGACCAGTCGGTCCTTACGGCCGGCCTTTACCACCTGGCGAGGAGTCATTCGGTCCAGGCGGGACAGGTACTCCCACTGGTCGGGCCACGGCTCCCAGGTGGCCATGTCCACAAACAGGGTCGTGCCGCGCTCAGCGCGACGTTTGCCGTTCAGCGGTGCGGCGATCAGGTTGCCTACGCCGGAGGAGCCTGTCGGGACGGTGTCCTGGTTCGGGAACAACCGGTCGTAGCTGGCCAGAGGCATCGATCCGCGCAACGCCATCGCCCGGTGGATGCAGGCGGTGCCCATCGCCCGTGCGTCAACCGCCGGGACGGGGGAGGTGAAGAACGTCCACGCGTGCGCACCCCTGCCGGATTGGGAGATCTCCAGCCCACAAGGGACGCCAAGCGAGCTGGCGGCCTTCACGTAGGCGTGCGCGTCCAGCATCGCCTGCGCGCCGTCGAAATCGGCGGCCAGCCACCAACAGGTCGCATCGGGCAGCAGCGGATACAAGCCGATGAATAGGTCATCATCGGACCGCAGGTGCGCCGCGAGGACCTCGGTCGTCAGCGGAAGCGGGCGACGATCCCAAAGCGAGCCCTTGCCGAACGAGTCACGCACCACGGGCGTCCAGCCCTTCGTGCCCTTCCGCGGGCTTTCCCAATACCGGGCGTACACGTCGCGCCTCGCCGCGAACAGCCGCGCGTACAACGCCAGCTTCAACTCGGGTGCCGACGAGTTGGTCACCAAGCCCGGGTCGGACGGTGTCAGCGTCGGTTGCTCCGTCGGCGGTTCCACCCCATCGGTCACTTTGAGCAGGTTCCGCAAGCGCTGGTTCTCAACTCGAAGGGCGGCCACCTGGCGCTCCAGATCGGCCTGTCGCCAGTGAGGGTCGTGATGCCGGGGGTCGGACATTGGCGTCAGCCCTGGTCGATCTCATCCACGAAGGCCTTCACAACGGTGCCTGTGTCGTTGAGCAGCACGTCGACGTGGGCGGGCTCACCCACAGTTGTATGGTCGTCGCCGGTAGCGGCCGACTGGTTGCGGCCGAGACGCAGCCTGATCCGGCTCACGATCGAAGGAATGTCCTGTGCCAGGGTCTGGCGGATGATGGTGGCATCAACCAGCAGATAGCCGTGCGCGATCCGGTTCCGCATGCCCCACATGAGCGGCCAATCGTCACCGAAGATCTCCTCCCGGGTCGTCGGGTCCAATGTGGCCAGTGCCTCGATCCCGGCGGACAATCGCATGCAGACGGCGTCGATGACCAGTCGTTCGTCGAGGTCCTGTTTGGCGTGGCCCTGCATGACCTCGAAGTGAGCCAGCGAGTCTCGCAGGGTCTCGTTGGTGGTCCTGCTCACAGCGCTACCGCCTCGGCAAGGACGCGTTCCCGGAACTCGGGACGCAGAACCGTGTCGGGCACCAGATCCACGGGGCATTCGACCACCTGGCTCACGGCGTGCTCGAGGATGCCGAGTTGCATCAGGCTGAGTGGGCTAGTCATGGTGAACAACAAATCAATGTCGGAACCTTCCCGGTCCTCCCCGGTGGCGACCGAACCGAAAACGCGGACGTTTCGGCCACCGGCGTCGGCTACCAGCCGCCTTACTTCGGCTGCGTGCTTCCTCAATCTACGCCCCAGCGGAGACGTGCCATGGAAGTGGAGCAGGCGGGACACCTCGGGTTGGCTCCGCCCGATCTCGGCAGCGATCTGCGCCTGGGTCTTCCCGGCCGCGGCCGCCTGCCGCACCGCGCGGATCAACTCGGCGCGCCCCTGCGCAATCAGATGGTCTGCGTGACGCGCCGCCTCCGCCAAACTGCAGGACATGACCTCAGTATAGCAAGTGCTATAAGAACGCAAGACCCCAGTGTGGCGTGCCAGATTCGTGCCAGAATGTGTGTCCGAAATCGGGCGTGTCTGGCCTCGTGAACCTCGGGGCGCGTCCTCCGCAATGTTCAGTTGACAAGGCTGAACGGTGCGATTGGGCCAGTCAGGCACTACTCGACTAAGGCGTCCCGTGCATGTTCGAATCCTGTCAGCCCGACCGTTCTGACGCGAAGATTCCCTTCGCGTCAGAGCTGTTTTTAGGCGGTTTGGGTGGCCGGGGTGAGGGTCACGGTGTAGCCGAGTCGTTCGCGTTGGCGGGTGGCGTTTCGTCGGGCTCGTTCGGGGTTGTGGCGGATGTAGTAGTCGGGTCCGGGGTCGTCGTAGTAGGCGCCGGTGGTGGCCATGGTCCAGATCGCGGTGAGCAGGGTGTGTTCGATTGCGACGAGGGCCTGATGGTGGCAGCGTGGGGTGTTCTCCGGATCGCATCACGGCTGAGGCGCCTCGACCGGTCTGCCGGATCGCGGTCGAGGAACGGGGTGTGGGAGGTCTCGGTCACTGACGGTTCTCATCGACGATCGGGTTCACGGTGGTGCTCGACGGGACCCACACCTGGCGGACCTCGCCGAGGTAGCGGCGTCCGGCGTCGGTGACCCGTAGTAGCGGCGGGGACGGCCGTCGTCGCCATGGCTACGCGCGGCAGTGAGAAAGCCGGCGTCTCCGACGTTTTGTGAGGTTCCGACGCCGGGGCGACAGCGACCCGGCTCCAAGGATCGCAAAGGTCCAGCGGCCCGCCGAGTTGAGCAGACCCCTGCCGGTCTCGAAGTCCGGAACTCGGCTGATCATCGCCATTCTGTACCGGCGGCCCTCGCCCTCAACGCTCCCCATGGAGTTCACGGCCATAGCAAGTCAGTTGACTTGAACTGGACCCACCCGTTCTTCAGCTGCGGTTGGTCGCCGCCGCATATGACGACCCTGGTGCTGGTGATGGCCGGACGCGGCAACAGCCGCCCGCTGCTGTTGACCGAAGCCTCCTCACCGTGGTGAGTGCCCTTGTCGGCATCGCGATGATCGTCGTCGTCGGCCTTGCCGGCACCGCAGCTATCTGGGGCAGGTAGGGCTGGACTGGGCCGCCCCTACTCGCAGGGGACCTTCTGGCCCGCCACGACCAACCCGGGCCTGCTCACGCCGGCGTTGTTGATGAACCGGAGCTTGTTCGGCAGGATGAACTCGTAGAAGTCGTCGCCCGGCAGGGAGGGCTTGCCGGCGGGGTACTTCGCCTTGAGCTGGTCGAAGCTGAGGTTCAGCGGCACGTCGTCCTGCATCGCAAGGGCCGCGGGCAACTTCTCCTCCAGGTTGAAGCCCCAGGCGGTCAGATAGCGCGGAGACTTCTCCGACTGGTCCTTGGCCGTGTAGTAGACCGAAAACGGCCCCGCCCCCGCCGAGGTGGACACCTGCGCGCCGTAGGTCACGTACTCCGCCCAGGGGTCGCCCGTCCGCCCGAGCGGGCAGAGGATGCCCTGCTCGGTCGTGTCCGGGTCTCCAAGCCGGTCATTCAGCACGGCGGCGACGTCGACCTGGTTCGCGCCGAAGGTGAACGGTCCGATGCCGTCGCCGCGCAACGTCAGCCTTGCTTCCATCGCCGGTGTCGGGGTGTGCGTCGCCGACGGGGTGAAGGGCGGGAGTGGCTTGGGCCACTCGGGATTTGCTGCGGGCGCGGCGGGAACGGCTCGCAGATTGGCACTCACGACGGTACTGGCAAGCAGTGTTCCGGCGATCACGACAACGGTGAGGGCCGCCGTGAAGGTGCGTCGACGGCCTCGATGAGCGGCCCGGCGCTTGAGTTCGCCGAAGTCCGGCGACGGCGCACGACTGGCCACGGTGTCGACGGCCTCGCGCAGCGGGGAGAATTCAGACATGGGGTGCCTCCGTGACGAGCAGTGTGGAAAGGGCGAGCGGACCGCGGGAGAGGCGGGCCTTGACCGTCCCGATCGGCAGACCTAAGGTGGCGGCCACCTGCGCCACCGTCATGTCGGCCAGGTGGTGCAGCGCGATGACCTCGCGCTGGGCGGCTGGAAGCTTGCGGAGCGCCTGAAGCAGGACGACGTGACCCTCGGTATCGCCGGCACGAGACTCCTCCACAAGCCGCGGAGCGAGTCCGACCAGGCGCCTTGCCCGCCTCCACCGGCTGCGGGCCAGGTTGACTGCCACCGTCCGGAGCCAGGCCTCCGGATTGTCGACGCCGAGCAGCCGCGTCGGATGGTCGAGCGCACGCACGAACGCCTCCTGGACCACGTCCTCTGCCTCCGCCACGCTGCCGGTGACGCCGATGAGCTGGGCGAGCAGGCGGCGGTACGACGCGGCGTACAACTGCTGGATCTCGATGTCGCTCACGCGGCACCTCCCTTCGCCCCTATAAGGACGACTCACGAGAGGGTGAGTTCGGTTGCATCCTGCCGGAACCTTTCCTTCGGGCACAGCGGATCGCGGTCCCTGAGTGTCGCAATCCTCGGCGCGAGCTCCCGCACCTGCCTCCGCGAGGACGAGTTCCTGATGCTTCGATCGGGGCCCAGACGAGGGCCAAGTCGCCCTGGGCCGGCGCCACGACGGACTGAACCGCCCGCAAGTTCTGGTCTTGGCTGGCCTGGGGCTGGCTGGCAGGGTCGGCGTCATGCTTGCCCGTGGGGGTGACTCGTGAACCGTGCCGAACATCCGGAAGCCGCTGGGTGCGCGAGGGTAGCCTGTCGGCTCCGGTACCCGAAGCGCACGACCCGCTCATCCGTGGGTGGGTTGTTGTCCTTGCGGGGTGTCATGCGAATCGCGATGGGGATCCGGTCTGAACTCTCCGGGGTCCGGCCGGATCCCGTGTCCCACCCGATACTGGGCCGAGCGGCTCAGGGGGTGGGTAGCAGGTGGGCTGCGAGTAGCTCCTGGAAGAAGGCAGTGCACCGTTGGTGTGTCCAGCCGCGCCCTGACAGGGTGTGGTAGACCTCCGCGCTGAACAGTCCCAGCAGGGCGTCGGTTCCGGCCTCGACGTCGATCCCGGGGCGGAGCCCGGGGGCCTTGGACGCCACCACGGCCAGCGTGTGCCGGTAGCTGTCGGCTTGCCGTTCGAAGGCGATGCGGACGACGTGGGCGGCGTCCGCGTCGCCCGCTGCCCCGTGCATGGCTGGCATCAGAGGCGCCACCCGCCGCAGGATCTGGGCGCCCGACTGCACGAAGAGCGCGAGCGCGTCGTGGCTGGTCGGGGCCTCGTGGAACGGGGCCCACCACGTGTTCATCGGCATCAGGTCGGCGACCTGCGGATCGGGTGGAGTGACCGTCCACCGGTCGAAGCCGATCACCGCCGCCCCCAGGGCGGCGTCCAGAAGGTTGGCCTTGGTTCCGAACGAGTAGTACATGGTCGGCACCGCGACCCCGGCCCGCTCCGCCACCGCGGCGATGGTCGTGCCCAGGTACCCGTCCTGGCAGAACAGGTCGTAGGCGGCCCGCACCATGCGGCGGCGGGTCGACAACGCACGCTCCGCCCGCGTGACCTTCCGGGTGGGGGTCTTGCCAGCGCTCGAGAGCATACGACTATAGTAGCGCTATAGCTGCCGCTCGGGTGTTGCTATAGCACAATCAGGAGGGGTGATGAAGATCCTGTTCGCCTCCGTGCCGGCCGACGGTCATTTCGTCCCGCTGACGGGCCTCGCCGTCCACCTGGCCAGACGCGGACACGACGTCCGCTGGTACGCCGGCCCCACCTACGCCCCCAAGGTCGAGCGCCTCGACCAACAGGCCTACCCCTACCACCGGGCCACCGAGGTGACCGGCGAGCGCTTCAACACCCTCTACCCCCATCGTGCCGCGCTCCGTGGCCCGAAGTTGATCGCCTTCGACGTCGAGCACTTCTTCGTTACCAACGTCGAGAACTACTACCAAGACACCGTCGAACTCCGCGACGACTTCGAGTTCGACGTGATGGTCGTCGACGGCGCCTTCTACGCCGCCCGACTGGTCGACGCGGTGCTCGGCGTCCCGGTGTACTCCCGTGGCCTGCCCGCCGTGCTGCCGGACGCCGCCAGCCCGCCCCCCTTCTTCGGCCTCAAACCCGCCCGCACCGTCCTGGACCGGAGCGTCCACCGGGTTGTCCGTGCGATGGTGAGGAGCAGCAGCAAACCGGCCGTCGATTCGTTCAACGCCATCCTCGGCCGCCACGGCATCGAGCCCATCGCCTACGACGGGTTCCCCCAGGACCCGACGATCGCGATGGCGACCCGTATCTACATGGACACCACCCCCGGCATGGAGTTCCCCGGCTACCAACCCCCGCCCCATGCCAGGTACATCGGGTACCTTCCGCCGGCGGCCGCGACCACCCGCGAGGTGACTCTGCCAGCGGCAGTGACCGACCCCGACCGCACCGTGGTCGTCGTGTCCCAAGGCACGCTCGACAACACCGACCCCGGCAAGCTCATCATCCCCACCCTCGAGGCACTCCGCGACCAGGGCCACACCCTCATCGTCACCACCGGCGGCGCCCACACGGACTCACTCCGGACGCGCTACGGCTCCGACACAGTGGTCATCGAGGACTACATCCCCTACGACACGCTCTTCCCCCACACCGACGTGTTCGTCTCCAACGGCGGGTTCGGCAGCAACATGGCAGCCCTCGTCCACGGCGTCCCCCTCGTCACCGCCGGCACCCGCGAAGGCAAGAACGACAACAACGTCCGGCTCGCCGTCAACAAGCTCGCCGTCGACCTCCGCACCGAAACCCCGAAACCCGCACGGATCCGGGCAGCCGTACGCAACGCGCTCAACAACCCCGACATGTTGGCAAGCGTGCGCCGCGTCCAGGCCGAACTCGCCACCTACGACGCGTGCCGCATCATCGAAGACGACCTCCAAACCGACGCCGCCCAGCGCCTCACCGACCACCACCCCAACCGAGGCTCCCGCTGAATACTCTCGGCCTGCGGGTGATGCCAGAGCCCAAGGAACACCACGGCGCGCTCAGCCCCATCGCATGAACGACATCCTCAACAAGCCGCTCAGGTCAGGGCGCGTCGTCGTGCTGCTCCTGTTCACGCAGCGCCTGCATGTCTTGGTCAAGGAATCGGCCCAGCACGACCACGCCTTGATCGACGTACCCCAACTGCTCGTAGAACCCAATGACCGCGTCGTTGTCCGAGCGAACCATGAGCTGGACCTTGGGCATCCCCTGTTGCTCGAGCCAAGACTCGGCGGCCATCATCAACGTCCTGCCCAGGCCCATGTTGCGTCGTCCCGCCTGTACAGCCAGGTAGTAGACCCACCCGCGGTGGCCGTCGTGCCCGACCATGACGGTGCCGAGCAGTTGCTCGTCTGCGATCGCTGCGAGGACGGTGGACGAGGGCCCCACCATGGCGCGCGTGAGGTCAGCGTCGGGATCGTTCCATGGCCGTGTCAGACCACAGGTCTTCCATAGGTCCACAGCGGCTGTCGTGAGGCCGGAAGGGAGGGTACTGATGCGCATGGACCAATGCTCGCAGGCTGGTGACGGCGGAGACCGGTTCGCGCCGCCTGCGGGTGTGACGGCCGACGGCCCGCCGTGCGGCCATCTGGTCCCACCCTGTATCACTCGCCCATGCCGCGCGGGTGCTTCGTGGCCACCCCCCTGTTGGGGCTGCGGCATGGCTCGTAGTGTTCGTTCATGGAGCGAGTGCTGCAGATGCGGCTCGTCGTTGAGGCCCACGACTACGAGACCGCGGTGGCCTTCTTCCGCGACGTCCTCGGCCTGCCCGAGGAACTCGCTGTCGCCGGGCCCAATGGGGCCCATGTCACCATCCTTGAGGCCGGGCGCGCCACACTCGAAATCGTCAATCCTGCGCAGAAGCAGTACATCGACCAAGTCGAGGTCGGGCGTCCCGTCGCGCCACGCCTACGTCTCGCGTTCGAGGTCTCCGACACGGCCCACACCACGGCTGCACTCGTGGACGCGGGAGCGGAGCTGATCGCCGAACCGACCCGGACACCGTGGCGCTCGCTCAACGCAAGACTCGCCAGCCCTGCCGGGCTCCAGATCACGATCTTCCAAGAACTCGACGGAAGCCAGCCCTAGCCAACATCCTCGCAATGATCTCAAGCGCGGATCCGCCGCGACCGGCGCGGTCGGTCAGCCGATCAGTGATCATGCGATCTGCCGGACTCGATGGCTGCTACCCGACTGATTCAAGCTGCTCGGCAGCTGCGGTCGTGCGCGACTGCCGCCCGTGCCGCTGAACTTAAGCCACGGATTCGAAGTGGACGCGGAGGCCAAGGGCTCGTGCGACCTTAACCACGGTCGCGAAGGTCGGGTTGCCACCTGCCGACAGGGCTTTGTAGAGCCCTTCTCGGCTCATGCCGGCCTGGCGTGCGATCTCGCTCAGGTTGCGGGAGCGGGCGATGGTGCCGAGGGCTTGGGTGATGAGGGTGGGATCGTCCTCTCCCTCGTCGATCACGGCCTCCAGGTAGGCGACGACGTCGTCGAAGCTGTTGAGGTAGTCCGCCGGGTCGAAAGTGGAGAACGTCTCAGTGCGTTTGGTCATGTCGGTGCTCCTTCCTGGGTGCGCCATGCTCGTGCGATTACGTGGGCGGTCTGGATGTCGGCGTCCTGGCTGGATTTGTCCCCGCCGGTGAGCAGCAGGATCAGTCGGTCGCCTTCGAGCAGGTAGTAGACCCGGTAGCCCGGGCCGTAGTCGATCCGCAACTCAGAGACGCCGTGGCCAACTGGTTTGGCGTCTCCGGCGTTCCCGGCGGCGAGCCGGTTGATCCGGACCAGGACCCGGGCAGCGGCGCGGCGGTCCTTGAGCTTACGCAGCCATCGGTCGAACGTCGTGGACTTCACAACCTCGACCATGTGTCAACTGTAGTTCACAGTCGGCGCTGGTGGCAACGGGCGACGGGAACGTCCGGATCTGCCTGGCCTGGCGCATGGGACTGGTCATGGCCGCTGTCACCGTAGTAGATGGGTGGCCCCCCACAGCATCCCGAACGAAGCCCGGCGCTTCTTGTCCAGCTCTCCGAATCGGCGGCGAGGGGGCTGTTAGCTTGAGGCCATCGGGCCATCTTGGACGTTTGCCTGGATCTCTGGGGGGAGTGCGCGATGAAGGTTGTGGGGTTGCAGGAGGCCGGGGCCGACGGGAGTGCGGGCGAGGGGCTCGTGACGCCAGGAGCGTACGAACGAGGCAGCGCTGTTGACCCGCGTTGGTCCAAGGTTGTGCGCTGGTGGGGGATCATCGTCGCCCTCGCCTCGGTGGTGGCCACGGTCCTGTGGGCCGTGGACTGGGCCGGGTGGCTGGGGGTGGCAGCCGGATACAAGGAGACCGCAGCCGGGCAGCTCATTGACGAGGCGACGTTCTACGTTGGGTCGTTCGCGCGTGATGGTCAGCTTGTGTGGTACTTCCGCGCGCGGGACGCTTTCATCGCGCTGTACTTCCTTGGGCTGATCCCGCTGATGCTGGCGGTCAACGCGTTGGTGGGCGCACGGAGCGCTCGGGTTGAGGTGGCCGCCGGCTTCTTCAAGGCGGCGGCGGTGTTCGGCGTGTTCATCGCCATTCCCCGGATGGCCGTCAGCGGCTACTGGGGCCCTGATTGGGGCAAGGTTCCGCCCGAGATCACGGTGACGGTGGGCCAGCTGAGCTCCGCGTTCCATTACTTGAGTTGGATGTCAGGCCTTGCCGCGGACCTGGCACTGGCGATCGGGCTCGGCTACCTGGCTGCGGCTTGCCGCTCGGAGGAACGACTGCCGCGCTGGCTGGCCCCCGTGGCTTGGGTCGGGACCGCCACCTTGGCAGCTGGCATTGGGATCGCCGCCGTGCCCGTGGACATGGGCCCCAGCGTTGGCATCCTTGGAATCCTCTGGGGGGTTGTCGTTCTCCCGCTCGTGGCGCTCGGGCTCGCCGTCCATCTGGGTCAGGGTCCGCGCCAGGGACCGGCGCCTGCTCGCCCGGTGGAACCAACACCGTCGGGTCAGGCGTGAGGCACCAGCAGCTGTGACGTCCGGTCTCTTCACCGCGTCCGCTGTAGCCTGACCGGCTCCGATCCGAGCACCCGAAGCGCAGACCCGCTCATGTCGCCGGCCGTGCGGCGGATCGTCGCGTGCGTCGACCGCTTGAACACCGCCCGCCAGGTGCGTGACCACTGACTGATAGTGGACCGGCACCGGATGACCAGCTAGACAGCTTTGGCCTCGTCCGACTCTAGCCAGGATTTCATCGCTTCCAAGTGCACCGGCGTGACGCGCTTGATGCTGCGCACGAAGAGCGGGGCCATCAGATGGCCGAGCCCATGGGGTTGGATCTCGAAGACGTTGCTCAGTCGGCAGCCCGAGGGCGTGGGTGTGACGGTGAACGTTGTCCGGATGGAGAGTGGCCCGCCGCTGACGTTGGTCCAGCTGGTCGGTGCGTCGTGGGCCACGCACTCCACCAGCAGTTCCGGGGTGCCCTTCCACTTGGCCGTGTAGCGCCGACCCAGCCCGATGGGGCCATCGCCCAGCAGAGTCACGTGAAGGCAGTCAGGGTTCCAGATTGGTTCGTTGCGAACATCGCTGACCAGCTCGAACACCCGCTCGGGGTCAGCGGCGATGTCGATGGTGCTCTTCAGAACAGGCATCGGTGTGCTCCCTCCCGGAACATTCACTAATGCTCGTCACTAGCGAGTGCTTCTAGTAGACTCGCCTTCATGAGCGCTGTCAAGGGTCCCCACTCCACCCGCCAGGCAAAGGCAGCGGCCACCCGGCAACGCATCATCGAGGCGGCCACGGTCGAGTTCATCGCCCACGGCTACCACGGGGCAGTGATGGCAGCCATCGCCGAACGGGCGGGGGTAGCAGTCCAGACCGTCTACTTCGTGTTCCACACCAAACCGGAACTCTTCGCCGCAGCCCTCGACGCTGCCGTGCTCGGACCCGAAGACGAGCCACCCCTGCAACAGTCCTGGGCTTCCGACGCCGCCGCAACCCCCGACCCGGTCGCAGCGTTGCGGGTGTTCATCCACGCCAGCGCCGGCATCCTCGAACGCGCCTCAGCCCTCTCCGAAGTGGCCCACGCAGCAGCCGTGACCGACCCTGAACTCGCCGCCGTGTACCACTCCCGCGACACCCTGCGCAGCGACGGCTACCGCGACTTCATCCACCAACTCACCCTGCCCCCGGGTGTGGACGCCGGCCACGCCACCGACCTCCTGATCGCCCTGCACAGCCCCCGCCTCTACCAGGCGCTACGCGACGAACGTGGCTGGACCCACCAGCAAATCACCACATGGATGACCCAAACCATTCCCGACCTCGTACTGCGACCCAGCCCACCAACAGCGCCCGCGGGGTCATGATCCAAACGTCATGAAAGCGCCGACCGAACATCCGCAACTGCCTGTTGGCGGTGGGTGTCTGTCGCGCCTGGCAGGCTGGTGTGTGTAGTGCGTGCGTAGTACAATGAGGGTGTGGGTGAAGGCATCGACTGGCGCCTCCGGGGCGGCTACATCGCCAAGCATGGGCTGACACCGGAGGTCGCTGATGAAGACTTCGCTGACCCCAACAGGTTGGTGATTGATCCCGACCCGGCGTCCATCTCGGGCCGAACCATCCGAATCATCGGCTGGTCCTCCTCGATCCGGGCGCTGGTGACGGTGATCGTCCTGCCCGACGAAGGGGAGGCTTGGGGAGTGAACGCGTGGCCGTCGAACAGTACAGACCAGCGCCGATATCGAGAGGAGCCGACAGATGTCGATCAGTGATCTCATTGCCACCGAAGCCGAGGCGGCCGAGCGCAATCCGGATGCTGCGATCAAGCCCGGTAGCAAGGTCACGCGCGGGCATCAGCGGGCCAGGACACTCCAGGTTCGCCTGAACGCCGAGGAAATGGATGCGCTGGCGCTGTTGGCCGAACAGCGCGGCCTGCCGGTATCGACGCTGGCACGCGATCTCCTGCTGGCCCAGTTGGCCGGCTCGGACACCTCAGCCAAGGCGCTGATCGCCAAGATCCGTGCCGAACTCGACGACCTTGCCTCCCGCGTCGCCTGACACCCGATTACCGGATGTCCGCCGCATGAAGCGCGCTTGGAGACGGTCGTCTTTCGGATTGGAGGCGGTCGTGCCTGGAAAGCGTCTGGCGGTGATGAACCATCGAGTCGACGTGAAGAGCGAGGTGCGACTCTTGCAACTGCGCATGTTTTGCATAGCATTGGTCGCGTGGATGACAAGGGATGGCAGGACAGCGCCCGGCGCGGCGCGGCTGCGATCAGGCGTGCGCTAAACGCCGAGACCGACCCCGAGCGGGTCGTGGCGGAGTTGAGCGAAGCCGGACGTGCCGTGGAAGACGCGGTGCGCGAGGCGATGGCGGCTGCGGTGCTCTCCGGCAGCAGCATGCGGCGGGTGGCCGAGGTCGCCGGGCTGGCGCCGAATTCGGTGCCGCCCCGGCTGGCGCGGAGCCGTTCCCTGGAGAGCTTCGCTGACGACGGCACGATCACCGCCCACGGCATCGCCGTGGCCCGGCACCAGGCCGCGGCCGACAGCGGTCGTCCACCGATGCGGTTCAAGCCCCGACGAAAGGACGGCGATGACCAATCCTGACTACACCCACATCGAGTTCGTGCTTGATCGCTCCGGCTCGATGCAGACCATCAAGGGCGACATCGAAGGCGGCTTCAACGCCTTCATCGCCGACCAGGCCTCTCATCCCGGACGTTGCACGGTCAGCCTGGCGCAGTTCGACGACCACTACGACGTCGTCTACACCGGGTGCGCCATCGGTGACGTCCCGCCGCTGGACCTCCAACCAAGGGGGACCACGGCCATGCTGGACGCGATCGGACGCAGCATCGTCAGCCTCGGTGCTCGGTTGGCGTCCCTTCCCGAGGACGAACGTCCCGGGACGGTGATCGTCGCGGTGATGACCGACGGACTGGAGAACGCGTCCAAGGAGTACACCTACCCGGCCATCAAGAGCCTGATCACCCAGCAGGAGCAGGCCTACAGCTGGCAGTTCCTCTACATGGGCGCCGACCAGGACGCCATCGAGGTCGGCGCCCGCATGGGCATCAGCCCCGATCGCTCGCTCACCTACGGACGGGGATCCTCGAAGGCCGCCTACGCCGCGTCCTCAACGCTGGCCAGCAGCATCCGGACGGCGAGAGCCGCCGGAGCGCCCAGCGCCGATCTGGGGTTCACCCAGACGGACCGGGAAGCGGCGAAGGACTGACGACCCGCCCCCGACGAATCGCAGGCCGCTGGGTGCCCTGGTTTGCCGCTGCACCGAAGGCTGCCGCCCCGGTCAGCACGCGCTTGGCCGACTGCTCGGCTGCCACAGCCTCTCGTGCTGCGCCAGACGCGCGACCCCCTGCCCTCGACCGGGACGTCACGGCAGCAGATGGCGTGAGCTGGGTTTCCTTCTGCGCCCAAGGCACCGGACCGAACTCATGGGCCGCCCAAGTCGACTGCGCACACATCAGCCCAGATCAGTGAGCCCAAGGGGTGCGGGCGGCGTGGCGGCGTCGGGATGTGGGTGAACGTGCCAAGAGTCGGTGTTGCCAAGCCCAATCCAAGAACGTGGACGTTCGGGTGGACACCGATTTGGACACCCTCGCGACTGCACTCTATGTGACGACTGACGATCTGTTGAAGGCGCACCCCGAGCAGGTGCCGGAGCGGCCGGCGGTGGGGATCGCACCCCGGATCAGTGATGCGGAGTTGATCGTGTTGGCGTGATGCAAGCACTGCTGGGTTACCGGTCAGAAACCCGTAGGCTCCGTCGCGCTCACAAAGACTTTCACGCAAATGTTCCCGTACCTGCCGGGCCAGTCGCTGACCAACGTCGCCGACGATGATGTGTGGATCGCCGACTACACCCCGGTGGAGGGCGGCCGATCCCGAGAGACCGCGAAACGCTCCGCGCTGGCCGGGTGGGCCGAGTACGGCTACTGCGCCTCCCACTCCCGCTACTTCTGGGAATTGCGGCTGCACCTGGTGTGCACCCTGCACGGCCTACCGCTCGGGTGGGCTCTGGTCGGGGCGAAGACCGATGAGCGTGAGGACCCGATCGGAAGTACAAGCGCGTCTTCACCGGCCTTGGAGGAGACGACCGCTCGATGCTCCTGGCCGTCGGGACCCGTGTAGCGTGCCTGGAGGCGGCCGGAGGCAGCTTTCGGACGTTGCCGAACCGCTGCCTAGTGCCACGCGTGATTCCTCCGCCAGTGTGTTCCTCGCGGTCAGAATCTGGCACGGCGTCTTCGGCGCGGTGCTCCAACCGGCCGACAGGGTCCGCCACGGCCCCTCCTCTCGCCTCCAACACCCAAGTAGGGCGTGCCAGATTCGTGCCAGAAACTATGTCCGAAACCGGGCGCGGCTGGCCACCTAAGCCAAGGGCCGCCGCCTCCGCAATGCCCATTTGACAACGCTAAACGGAGCGACCGAGCCAGTCAGACACCACTCGCCCGAAGCGACAGGTACATGTTCAAATCCTGTCAGCCCGACCATTGAATTGCCTTGTGAGAGGCACATTGGTTGTCTCGGAGTAGTCCGCGTGGAACATACGTGGAACCCGGGCTGGTGTAGTGCCAGAGGTCAGGCCGCATCACCCACTCGGCGGCCGGGACGTCGGGCAGTTCACGGGATCCGGGTTGCCCTCCGGCGGCCGAGTCGGCGGGGTGCGATGGAAGAGTGAGCACCACTGAGATCGTGTACTAGCCCCCGAGCATCTGCGGAATCTGGCCCAGTAGCTCAAAGATCTTCTGGCCTGCTGGCGTCCCGACCGCGGTAGCGGCCGCCGTCCCGAACGCTAGGGCGACTTTCGCTAGGACGCCATCCTTTTTCGAGTCTGGCTTCTCAACTTCACTCCGGATTGCGGAGACGTGTGCCGCCAGTGCCGTATTCGCCTGAACCTC
>JBAVKY010000016.1:0-6315 GCA_049688555.1 Propionicimonas sp. | reverse complement strand
GGCCTCGACTGCACCATCGCCGGGATCCGCGTGCCGCGAGCCGAGGCCCATGCTTTCGGGATCATCGACGCGGCCCCGGACGGCAAGATCGAGCGCTTCCTCGAGAAGCCCTCCGACCCGCCGGGGTTGCCGGACAGTCCCGATGAGTCCTTCGCGTCGATGGGCAACTACGTGTTCACCCGCAAGGCGTTCGTTGACGCGCTGGTGGCCGACGCCAACGACAACGAATCCCGCCACGACATGGGTGGGAACATCATCCCCAACTTCGTCGCGGCCGGTCAGGCGCAGGTCTACGACTTCACGATGAACAACGTGCAAGGTTCGACCGAGAAGGATCGCAACTACTGGCGGGACGTCGGAACGATCGAGGCGTACCACGCCGCCCACATGGATCTGGTGTCGGTTGACCCCGAGTTCAACCTGTACAACCGGAAGTGGCCGATCTGGACGTCCCAGGCTCAGTTGCCAGGAGCCAAGTTCACGTTGCGCGGTACCGCCGAGGACTCGATCGTGAGCAACGGTTGCATCATCTCCGGTGGCGATGTCGATCGCTCGGTGCTCTCACCGAATGTCATGGTCGACAAGTGGGCCAAGATCGAGGAGTCGGTCATCTACAGCGGCTGCCGGATCGGGCGCAACGCCGTGATCCGTCGGGCGATCCTCGACAAGGGCGTCATCGTCCCGGACGGCGTGGAGATCGGCACCAACCCCGATCACGACCGGGCACGCGGCTTCCACGTGGAGAGCGGCATCACGGTCGTCCCCAAGAACTTCAAGGTGCCTTCCAACTGGTGATCTACGGGCTCTGAAGCATCGAACGCTCGCCCCGGGGACTGTTCCCCGGGGCGAGCGTTCGTCCATCGTGTGAGCTGCTGTCGCGATTCCGATGGAGGTCGTGGAGGCCAGCCCGGGTGTGAGACGCGGGCGCGTCGGCTCGCGACGACGAACCCGAGGGCCCGAGTGGTTTCGCCGGGAAGGAGTGCTCAGGCCTTGACGGCGATCAGTAGCCCGTCGCCGACCGGCACCAGGGCAGCGGTGAAGCCTTCCAGGTCTCGCACCGCGTCGAGCGCCTCGCTGATGATGAGAGGCTCGTCCTCCTCGTTCTCCGGGTCGGCCACCTTCCCTTGCCACAGGGCGTGATGCAGCACGAGCAGGCCGCCCGATCGCAACAGGCGGTCGGCCTGGGCGACGTACTCGACGTATTCCAGGGGGTCGCCGTCGATGAAGACGAGGTCGTAGGCCCGGTCGGTCAGCTTGGGCAGGACGGTGAGTGCCGATCCGGCGATCAGGCGCGCGCGCCGACTGGGGATTCCGGCGGCGGTCAAGACCTCGCGGGCGTGGAGCTGCAGCTCGTTCTCCACATCGATGCTGGTCAGCACCCCGTCGCCGACCATACCGGCCAGTAGCGCGACGGAGGCGACGCCAGTCCCGGTGCCGACCTCGACCGCGTTGCGCGCGCGCAACGTGGCCGCGAGCAGGCTGAGGAGTGCGGCTCCCGCCTGGCTGATGCAGTCGATACCCATGTCCGCGGCCTTCGCACGCGCCGCCACGGCCGCAGGGGATTCCTCGACGAACGCCTCGGCGAACGCTTGGCTGGCCGCCGAGGTGGCGGAAGTCTTCGGTGCTGGTGTCACGGGCTTCAGCGTAGCGAACCCGTGCCGCACCAGTAGCATGTCGTGCCATGAGTCACCTGGTAGTCGCCGAGTTGGTCGCGAACGTCCTGAGTATCGAAGTCACGGTGGGCCAACGGCTTGGTGCCGAAGACCCGGTTGTGGTGCTCGAGTCGATGAAGATGGAGATCCCGGTGCTCGCCGACGTGGTCGGCACGGTCACCGAGATTGTGGTGGCGGTCGGTGACGTCGTCCGAGACGGCGACCCGCTCGTGGTCATCTCGACCGAATAGGCTGGCGCCATGACCCAGCTGCTCTTCGGTCGAGTCCAGACGGCCATGGTGACCCCGTTCGACAGCGACGGTTCGGTGAACTTCGACGAGGCTCGCAGGCTGGCTGCCCACCTCGTTGACGTCCAGCGCAACGACACCCTGGTCATCAACGGGACGACGGGCGAATCTCCCACCACCACCGATGCCGAGAAGCGCGCCCTGCTGGAGGTGGTGATCGCCGAGGTGGGTGACCGGGCGAAGGTGATCGCCGGAGTCGGCACTTTCGCCACCGCTCACACCCTTGAGCTCGCCCACGCGGCTGAAGACGTCGGCGCGGACGGGCTGCTGGTGGTCACCCCCTACTATTCCCGCCCACCCCAGGACGCCCTGGCCGATCACTTCCTCACGGTCGCCGAAGGCACTTCGCGGCCGATCATGATCTACGACATCCCGCATCGCAGCGGGATCCCCGTGGAGACGCCGACGATGATCACGGTGGCGGCTCATCCCCGCATCGTGGCCGTCAAGGACGCCAAGGGACTCGTGGTGGAGTCGGCGAAGGTGATCGCCGCGACCGGTCTGGCGTACTACTCCGGGGACGACGCCATGACGCTGCCCCTCTTGTCGGTAGGCGGGGTGGGTGTGGTGGGCACCTCCACCCACTTCACCGGGGTCGCGACACGCGAGATGATCGAGGCCTTCCTTTCCGGTGACGTCGCGGGCGCGATCGCACGGAACGCGGCGTTGCTGCCGGTGTTCACGGGTGTGTTCGTCACCCAGGGATGCCTGCTGGTCAAAGCCGGTCTTGCGGCTCGGGGCTTCGCGCCCGGGGGCGTCCGGCGTCCGCTGCTGCAGGCCAGTCCCGAGCAGGCGGCCGCCTTCGTCGCGGTGCTGGAGTCGAGCGGCTTCTGACGCGGGCTGCTTCGCCGCGCAGGACTACCCTGAGCACATGATCGACTTCAACGGCAGCGAGATCGTGGTTCTCGCGGTGCTTGCGGTCATCATCTTCGGTCCGGAAAAACTCCCCGACCTGGCCCGCAAGACCGCCCGGGTGTTCCAGTACCTGCGGGGGATCGCCAACGACGCCCGCGGACAGTTGCGAGCCGAACTCGGCCCCGAGTATTCGGATATCTCGTTGTCCGACCTCAACCCGAGGAACCTCGGCCAGCGCCTGTTGGGCGAGGACACGACCCAGATCTTGCGGGATGCCGCCATGCAGGTGCCCAAGGCGTCCGAGGTGGTCTCGGTCGCCTCGCCCGCGGTGGCGGATCCACCTCGCGCGGCGCGGAAAGACTCGGTGGGAAACCCCCGACTGATCGCCTTCGATCCTGAGGCCACCTAGGCTGCGCGCTACCCGGCGGCTCGCGGGAGACGATAATCTCCAAGCGTGACAGCCGGTGCCGCCTCGATCTTCGTGTCGAGGATCAAAGGACTGCCCATGCTCGATCCCAACGGGGATCAGGTGGGCAAGGTTCGTGACGTCATCATCCAGAACCGCTCGGGCAGCCGTCCGCCCAAGGTGCGGGGGCTGGTCGTCGAACTGTTCGCCCTGCGCCGGATCTTCCTCCCCATGGACCGGGTGCGTTCCATCGACGCCCACCAGGTGATCATCTCGGGAATGGTGAACACCCGCCGGTTCGAGGCCCGCGAGCAAGAGACGCTGGTGATCGACCAACTCTTCGACCGGACGGTCACCCGGGGCGGCTCGCAGCGCGAGGAGACGATCTTCGACATCGCGATCCGGCGCAGCCGCCACCACGACTGGGAGGTCTCCGAAGTGGCACTGCGCGAGGCGGGCCGGCGTAACCCGTTCCAGCGCGGCCACGTCACCATCGTCGAATGGTCCGAGGTCCCCGACTTCATCGAAGTGGAGGCCCCCCGCGACGCAGAGCAGCTCGCGATGCGACTCAGTGAGCTGAAGGCCGCCGACGTCGCCCGCGAACTCCACGACATGGACTCGCTGTTGCGCGCCGAGGTGGTCAAGGCCATGGCGGACGAGCGACTCGCCGAGGCCCTGGAGGAGTTGCCCGAAGACGAGCAGGTCGTCCTGATCGCGTCACTGGACACCGAGCGTGCCGCGGACGTGCTCGAAGTGATGGACCCGGACGACGCCGCCGACCTGATCGCCGAGCTCGATTCCGACCTGGCCGAGGACATCCTGGAACGGATGGAACCAGAAGAGGCTCAGGACGTCCGGGCGCTGTTGAGCTACGACGCCGCGACCGCAGGTGGCCTGATGAACCCCGAGCCGGTGATCCTGGCCGCGGACGCGACCGTCGCCGATGCGCTCGCCTCGCTGCGGCGTCCCGAGGTCACACCCGCGATGGCTGCGCTGGCATTCGTCTGCCGTTCGCCGCTGGACACCCCGACGGGCCGCTATCTGGGCGCCGTTCACATCCAGCGGTTGCTGCGCGAGCCACCGTCCCTGCTTGCGGCGGGGCTGATCGACCCCGACATCACCCCGCTGACCCCCGCCTCCAACATCGCCCAAGTGAGCCGCTACTTCGCCACCTACGACCTGGTCTGCGCGCCGGTGGTGGATTCGAACCGACGCCTGCTCGGTGCCGTCACCGTGGACGATGTGTTGGATCACATCCTCCCCAACGACTGGCGCGGGGTGCAGCTGGACCGGCTGGAAGGCTGAGGTGAACCATGGCTAGGCAGGACAGGCAGGACAGGCAGGACAGGCAGGACAGGCTGGACACCCCCGGCCGCGGACCCGACCTCTGGCTGTCGCGCGTGCGGTTCGACCAGGACATGTTCGGGAGTTTCGCCGAAGACTTCGCACGGTTCATGGGGACCGCCGGGTTTCTGATCTGGATGACGATCTTCATCGTCGCCTGGATCTTCTGGAACATCTACGCGCCGGACTCGTTGGCTCCCGACCGGTTCCCTTTCATCTTCTTGACCCTCGTATTGTCCCTGCAGGCATCCTATGCAGCGCCGCTGATCCTGCTTGCCCAGAATCGTCAGGAAGCCAGGGACCGGGTGAGTCTCGAACACGACCGCGCGGTCGCCGCCCAGTCGCGGGCCGACATGGACTTCCTTGCCCGTGAGATCGCCTCCCTGCGGCTTCGCGTCAATGACCTCGCCACGCGCGACTTCATCCGAGCCGAGCTGCGCGAATTGTTGGCGGAGCTGGATCCTGACGCCGAGTCCGACGGCAGCCGGCGGAAATGAAGCAGGGGCCGCGGTTGAACTAGGTTGGACCCATGTCCGATCTCGTTGCCGCTGTTCGCGCTGCCCTCGCCGGGGTCATCGACCCCGAGATCCACCGTCCGATCACCGAACTGGGAATGGTCGATTCCGTCGCCGCCCATCCGGACGGACGGGTGGACGTCCGCGTCCTGCTGACCATCGCCGGCTGTCCGATGCAGTCGACCATCGAGGCGGACGTCAACGCCGCCGTGCTCGGGGTGGAAGGCGTCAGCGCGCTCAACCTCGAACTGGGCACGATGAGCGACGAGCAGCGCGCAGCGCTGAAGAAGCAGCTTCGGGGAGGCCGGGACGAGCGGGACATCCCCTTCGCCAAGCCCGGGAACCTCACCCAGGTGATCCTGATCGCGTCCGGGAAGGGCGGTGTCGGCAAGTCCTCGGTGACCGTGAACCTGGCCATGGCGCTGGCTGGCCACGGCAAGCGGGTCGGGGTGCTGGACGCCGACATCTACGGCCACTCGATCCCGCAGATGCTGGGTCTCGTTGACGCCAATCCCACTTCGGTGGACGGAATGATCCTGCCCGTCCCGGCGATGGGCCTGACCGTGATCTCCATCGGGATGCTCAAGGAGCGGCGCGACCAGGTCATCGCGTGGCGCGGGCCGATCCTGGACCGGGCGCTGCAGCAATTTCTCGCCGACGTCTACTGGGGGGATCTCGACTTCCTGCTCGTCGACCTGCCGCCGGGTACCGGTGATGTCGCGTTGTCGCTGGGGCAGAAGCTGCCGAATGCCGAAGTGATCGTGGTGACCACGCCGCAACAAGCCTCAGCCGAGGTTGCCGAGCGTGCCGGGACGATGGCCTCGATGTTCGACCAGCGGGTGATCGGCGTGGTCGAGAACATGGCCTACCTGAACGTCAGCTGCCCGCACTGCGACCAGACGCACCGCCTCGACGTCTTCGGCAGTGGCGGTGGACAGGCGGTCGCGAGCACGCTCACCGAGCGCCTTGGTTACGACGTGCCGCTGCTCGCGGAAGTCCCGATGGATCCCGCCATGGCCAGCAGCGGTGACGAGGGCCTGCCGCTGGTCGCCACCGACGCTGATCGTCCGGCGGCGGCAGTGCTTGCCGGGCTCGCCGAACGACTCGCGAGCCGCAAGCGCAACCTGGCCGGGCTCAAACTCGGCGTCACGCCGATCGGCTGAGCCGGTAGAACTGAGCTGGCCTGACCGCGTGGCCGCCAACCTGGCGCAGATGTGGATCAGCTGTGGCTTTTC
>JBAVKY010000015.1:0-7042 GCA_049688555.1 Propionicimonas sp. | reverse complement strand
ATCCGCAGGTCCGTCCGGGTGGCGGCGATGATCCGCGACAAGATGTCCCGTCCGAGTTGGTCGGTACCGAACAGGTGGGCGGCGGACGGCGGCGCCAGCCCATTGGTCAGGTCTTGCAGAGTCGGGTCATACGGGGCCACCACAGGGGCGAAGACGGCCAGCGCGACCATGAACAGCAGGATGGCCGCCCCCGCCACCAACGCCGGGCTGCGCCGGGCGCGCCTGAACCAGCGTGTCAACGAGCTCGGCGACGTCTGCACGGGGGGTTGCGCCGAGGCGTTCACGACAGCCGGATCCTGGGGTCGAGAACGGCGACCAGCGCGTCGACCGCCAGCGAGACCAGCACGACGGCGAACGCACACACCAGCGCGATCCCCTGCACCACCGGGAAGTCCCGGGAGCTGATGGACGAGAACAGCAGCGCCCCCATCCCGTTGATCGCGAACACCCGCTCGATCACCAGGGTGCCGCCGATCAGGTACGAGACGCTGACCCCCAGCAGCGAGATCGCGGGCACCGCCGCGTTGCGGAGCACGTGGCCCCACAGGATCCGCGACCGGGGCAGCCGGGCGGCTCGCAGCGTCACCACGAAGTCGGCGTCGAGCACCTCGAGCAGTTGTTCGCGCAGCGACCTGATCAGCGGGGGGGAGAGCCCGAGCGCGACCGTCAGGGCCGGCAACACGAGGCTCCGAAGGGGATCACCCGGTGAACTCCCGATCCCGCCCACGGGTAACCAGCGCAGGTTCACCCCGAACACCAGAATGAGGATCAGCCCGACCCAGAAGGCGGGCATCGCCATGCCGACCGTCGGCACGATCCGGACCAGGTGATCGAACGGTCCGTCCTGGTGAGTGGCGGCCAACAGCGCCAACGGCACGGTGATCAACACGGTGAAGATCACGCTCATCACCACGAGCAGCACGGTGACCCCGGCCTTCGAAGCGATCAGGCCCAGCACGGGCCGGTCGGTGACCAGCGATCGTCCGATGTCCCCCCTCGCGAACACCCCCACGAGGTAGTTCCACAGTTGTTGGGCCACCGGCTGGTTGAGCCCCAGCCGCTCCCGCAAAGCCTCGATGGAGGCAGTGGTGGCCTGGTCGCCCAGGATCATCGACGCCGGATCGCCAGGCACCAGTCGCAGCAGGAAGAAGACACACACCACGACGCCGATCGCCACCGGGACGGCGGCGCCCAGGGAACGTGCTGCCCACCTCATGGCACCCATTGTCGATCACCCCTGTGACTCCTCGTGGCCACCCGGCGCTTCAGGAGCCAGCCGGCGCCCCGCCTCGCGGTCGCCGACTGGCTCAAGGAGAGGCCCTACTGCTGGATCCAGACGTCCTGGAACAGGACGCTGCCGTTGATCCGTGGGGTCAACCCGTGCACCGAGGCCGTCGAGGCCATCACGTTCTTGGTGTTGTACAGCGGGATGTACGGCACATCGTCGGCGAGGATCTGCTGGATCTCGGCGTAGATGGACGCCCGCTGCTCCCCGTCGGGGGTGACCCGTCCGGCCTTCATCAGCTCAGTCACCTTGGGGTTGGTGTAATGCGTCCAGAACGAATTGCTGAACCCCTCCGGATCGGCCTGGAAGCTGATCAGCCCATTGGGATCGGGAGCGTCGCTTTGGCCGCTGTTGATCATGAAGTCGTACTGGAAGGCCTTGAACCGCTCCCGGAAGGCGTTCAGCTCGATAGCTTCGATCTTCACGTCGATGTTCAGCGGCTTGAGCGCCGCCTGGATGATCTGCGCCTCTTGGGCACGGGCCGAGTCGCCCGACGCGATCAACAGCGTCGCACCGAAACCGTCGGCGTACTTCGACGCCGCGAGCTCGGTCTTGGCGGCGGCCTGGTCGTTGTCCAGCGCCTTCACGTCCGCTGAATACCGGATCGTCGGTGGGATCAGGGTCTTCACGCTCTGAGCCGCCCCGAACGCGGTGGCTTGGGTGATGCCGTCCCTGTTCAGGGCGTAAGCGACTGCCCGCCGCACGTGGCGATCGGCGAAGTGCTCGTTGCGGGTGTTGAAGAAGACCTGCTCAACCGCCCAGGAGCCGAGGTCCGCGACCCTTACCTGCGGGTTCGCGGTGAGCTCTGCGATGGTGGCCGGGGCGACGTCCTCGATTCCGGAGAGCTGACCCGCCTGGAGTTGCTGGATCCGCTGGGTGTCATCGGCAACCACCGTGTAGACCAACGACGCGGCGTAGGGCTTGCCGACCTGCCAGTAATGGGTGTTGGCCAGGAAGGTCGTGTCGCCGTTGGGGTCCCAGGACTGCACCACCCACGGGCCAGTCCCGATCGGCTGCGCGAAGAACACCTTCTCCGGCTGCCCAGCGAAGTCTTTCGGGAAGATGCCGTTGGAGAACCCGGAGAGCTCCGACAGGAACGGTGTGTACGGGTGCTTCAGCTTGATCACCAGGGTGTAGTCCGTTGCGGTGATCTCACTGATGGGTGCCTCCAGCGGCAGCGGACCACCGACCTTGAGGTGACGTTCCAGGGAGAACTTCGCGTCGGCAGCCGTCACGGGGTTGCCGTCCGAGAACTGCAGACCGCTGCGCAAGGTGAAGCTGTAGGTGAGCTGGTCGCCACTCACCGTGTAGGCGCTGGCCAGCCAAGGAATGATCGTGCCCTCAGTGTCGAATGACACCAGCGGCTCGAACACCTTGTCGATGGCGAAGGCGTTATTGGCGGTGATCTCGTTGTTCAGGTCAAAGGACGTGACCGCGGCCGCGCGGCCGAACGTCAACGTGCCGCCGCGCTGCGGGGTGGCTGCCGCCGACGAAGTGGACGTCGCGCCACCCTGGGGCGGGGTGACGGCGCAGGCGGTGAACGCCATAGCGGCCGCGGCGACGAGCGCGACGAATCGTAGGTCGCGGATTGGACGGTGCGTCACGAGGAGCTCCTGATTGGCAGAAGTTGGAGTGGAAATCGGTGTGGCTGGATCGGTCACGTGCGACACGAGTGCGCGATCAGCTGCTGCTAGGCGGGGCGGAAAGCCTCGGTCAGCAACAACACCGGCAGCCCAGAGCGCGCGGGGCCGGCATTCGGCCACCCCTCCAATCCGCGCTGTGCATGCGGACAGACTAGGCACAGCCCCCGCGGTCTGCCAACCACGACCAGTCCCCGAACGAACCCGCAGCGGGGATTCGGGGTCGTGCCGGGGCCGCGCTGGCTAGCATGAGCTGGGAAGGACGGTGTGCGCCCGTGGCGCCACCCACGAGTCTCGAGCGAAGGAGCAATCCCATGGCTACCGCGAAGCGACAGAGGTTCACGGTCCCGGGTCTCACCGAGGAGCAGGGCGCTGAGGTCGTCCGCATCCTGCAGGCGAGACTCAGTGAGTACAACGACCTGCAACTCACGCTGAAGCACGTGCACTGGAACGTGGTTGGTCCCAACTTCATCGGTGTGCACGAGATGATCGATCCTCAAGTCGATCTGGTCCGGCTGTACGCGGACGCGGTGGCGGAGCGAATCGCCGCCCTTGGCGGGTCCCCGATCGGCACCGTCGGAGAGATCATGAAGAACCGCGCCCTCAAGGAATACCCGCTGGGTCGCGATGTCGCCCTGGAGCACCTGGCAGCTCTCGATCAGGTCTATGACGTGGTGGTCGCCGACAACCGCAAGGCAATGGCCGACGTGGCGGAGCTGGATCTGGTCACTCAGGACCTCCTGATCGGTCAGACCGGGGAGCTTGAGAAATTCCAGTGGTTCGTCAGGGCGCACCTGGAGAATGCTGGCGGCACGATCCCGCAGAACTGACCTGGAAGTCCACGGTGCCCACTGGGGTGCCGTGGACTTCGCCGTCAAGCCAGGGACAGCAAGACGGTCGCCCCTAGCGCGATCCCGAGACCGCCCCATTGAATCGGGGCGATCCGCTCTTTCAAGCGACGCCGCCTTCGGCCAAACTGGCCCAACGTCCGCAGGCACGAGCGTTACCAGCCATCGGGCATGCTGTGCGTGACTACCCAAGTGAGGTTTGCCATCGACACTCTGACGCTCCTCGTGGGGCTCGCCATCATCATCGGCCTACTCGGCATCGTGATTCCCGTGCTCCCCGGCTCGATCCTGATCGGGCTGGCGGTGCTGGTGTGGGCCTTCGCCACTGGTGGCATCGCTTGGGCTGTCCTGACCGGGGTCGCCATCATGCTGGCCATCGGCTGGGCCGGCACGTATCTCATCACGGCCAGGCGCACCAAGGCAGCTGGGGTGCCCTCGAAATCCCTCGTCGGTGCTGGGATCGCAGGACTCGTCGGGTTCTTCGTCATCCCAGTGGTTGGTCTGCTGGTGGGCTTTCCCCTCGGCCTCTTCGGGATGGAGTACCTCCGCCTACGCGAGGTCACGCTCGCTCGGCAAACTGCACTGGTCGCGCTCAAGGCGGTCGGCCTCGGCATGATCGTCGAGCTCGGGCTCGCCTTGGCCGCCGCTTCGCTGTGGTTCGTCGCGGTCACCAGCTGGGTTTGAGGCGGTAGCTCAGGCTTCGGTGAGGTGGATGTCGACCAGGATCTCCGCGGCAAGGAGTTCCAGATCGGCCCGGAGGGCGCTCAAGTCAGCGGACTCCGGGACACGGGCCACAACCTCGGCTTCGAAGAGCCGTCCGCCCGCCATGGGCGCGTCCCGGGTCTGGGTCGCCATGTGTTCGATGCTCAAGCCATGGGTATTGAGCGTGGTCGACACCTCCCGCACGATGCCGGGACGGTCGTCACCCAGCACCGTGAGGGTGAGTTGCCGCCACTCCGCGGCGAGCGGTGACTCCACGACTCCGGGGTGGGCGGTAACGGTCAGCAGACCATCCAGGCTGTGGAGCGCATCGGTGAATTCCGAGACCAACGGTGCCGGAACGGAAACCACCACGACTCCCGCGAAGGTGCCCGCCAGTTCAGCCAACTGGCTGTCCTCCCAGTTGCCGCCGTGCGCGGAGACAACATCGGCAAGGGCTGCCACGAGTCCGGCGCGGTCGGCGCCGACGACGGTGAGTACGAATCTGGCCACCTCGGCATGGTAGCGACCCGCTGGCCCCCGGCCCACCCGGCGGGCACGGTCGTTTCCTGTCGCTGGCGCATCCGCCCCGCTAGAGTCGGCACGTCATATTCCGAGCATCGGATCGCAGGAGGTCGCCCATGCCCAAGGTTCTCTACGCCGAGTTCACTGCCCGTCCGGGATGTGCGGACGAGGTCGCCGCCAATCTGGCCGGCCTTGCCACGGACGTGCGCGCCGAGCCAGGCAACGTGGTGTTCGACTGCTACCAGCTCGCCGATGACCCGAGCAAGTTCTTCGTCTACGAGGTGTACGCCGACGAGGATGCCTTCGCAGCCCACATCGCGGCACCCTACGGCGCTCCGTTCAACGCCCGGCTGAATGAGCTCATCGTCGAGCCGCACTCGATGCTGACCTTCCTCATTCCCATCGTCTAGCGAACACCGGCCGGGATGCCTTCCGGCCCGCTCAGCCGCGCCGGAAGAAGCGGCTGCGCATCGGCGTCGACCACAGCTCGAAGCCGGGGCGCCCCCAACCTGCCAGGAGCGCGTTGGCGGCCTGCCAGCCGGTCGTCGCCGCGCGCTCCATCAGGGCGATCGGCAGGTCGCAGCGAACCAGGTCGCCGGCCAGCACCACCCGCGCATCCGGGGTGACCACCTCGGGACGGCGCAGCCAGGGGCTGGTGTCGACCAGCGGACAGTCGTCCGCGACGAGCCACTGCTCCCCCAGCACCTCGGCCGTCGCAAGGTCGGGGTGGATCCTGGCCGCTTCGGCCCACAGCCGTTCGCGGGTAGCGTCGGAGGTGTCCGTGAGCGCGTAGCCGTGGACCTCGACCACGGTCCCGTCCCGTCTGGACGCCCACCCGGCCGCCCCCGCCTCGAAGGCGTCGAGGCGTGACACGTTGTCCAGTGGCCCGTAGCCGCTCGTGCCCAGGAAGGGCGCCATGCCGACGGAGGCCTTCGAGCGCCCGCCGCACCCCCGACGTCGTCCGCTCCGACCGGTCTGGACGGACGGCGCGTCGCCGATCGGGGCGCCGAGCCAGCGCCTGGCCACCCCGAACGGGGGCGCGGTGCGCAGGTCGGCGACCCGCTCCCGCCATTCCGGGCCTCCCAGCCAGGGCGCGTCCGCGACCAGGCGTCGCAGGTTCGCCACGTCCACGGCCAACACGACCGCATCGGCTTCGAACTCGCCGGCCGACGAGCTGACCCGCACCCCGTCGGCGGTCTCGCTCAGCCCGTCGACCGTCGCCCCGGTGACGACTTCGACCCCGCGGGTCTGCAGGTAGCGACCGAGCGGGGCCCACAGCGCGGTGTCGTAGTCGTCGTCGGGGACGTCGAAGAGCAGTCCCTCGGCCGACCCGACGAAGTAACTGTGGAACATGCCCACCAACTCGCCGCCGGAGAACTCACGCGGGTCGGCGAAGAAGCTCCGGGCGAACACCTCCAGGGCCAGGTGACGCGCCGAGTCGGGGAAGTGCAACTGATCCAGCACGTCGGCTGCGCTTACCCCGTCCAGATCGGTGAAGGTCCTGGGGAAGTCGACCTTGACCAGGTCGAGAGCTGCGGAGACGTTCACTCTGGCCAGATCGGCCAGAGTGAAGCTCGGGCTCTTCGCGACGAAACCGATCAGGTTCCACGGCGGGGTGCGCGGGATGTGGCTGAACGAGTCCGTTGGACCGTCCGCGAGGCTCAGCGGGTAGTCCGCGATCGGGACCAGCCGCTCCAGCGCCGGGTCGGCCCGCCGCAGCAGGGCCCTGAGGTTGTAGTACTGCCGGAAGAAGGCGTGGAAGCCTCGGCTCATCGTCACCTGGTCACCGCCAGCCAGGGTGACCGGCCAGGCTCGGACCCGTCCGCCCAGGGTCGGCTGGGCCTCGAGCAGCCGGACGCGGACGCCGCGCTCGGCCAGTCCGGTGGCTGCGGCGAGCCCCGCGATCCCGCCACCCACCACGATCACGCGGGGAGCCCGGAGGGCGTCGACACTCCCCCGCGGTGCCGGCGCCGGGTGGCGGACGGCTCGGCGGTCGCGACCGGGGATCCAGCGATTCATGGCGTCTCCTCGAGCCGGTGGTGCCC
>JBAVKY010000014.1:0-11739 GCA_049688555.1 Propionicimonas sp. | reverse complement strand
GATGGCCTGGAGCAGGCCGCCAAGGCCGCCGGGGTAGAGATCCACGTCGAGCCGCAGGGTTCCGGCAAGGTCGTCCCGCTGGATCCGGCGATCATCGCCCGGGCCAGTGCAGCCATCTTCGCCACCGATGTCGGCGTCCGCGACAAGGAGCGGTTCGCCGGCCTGCCGGTCATCGAATCCGGGGTGAAGCGGGCCATCAACGAGCCAGCCAAGCTGGTTGCCGAAGCCCTGGCCGCCGCGGCCAATCCCAATGCGCGCAAGGTTGCCGGGACGGCCGCAGGAGCCTCGGCAGCGGCCACCGGATCGCAGCTGAGCATCGGCAAGCGCATCCAGCAGGCGCTCATGACCGGCGTTTCGTACATGATTCCGTTCGTCGCTGCCGGTGGTCTGCTGATCGCCCTGGGCTTCCTGTTCGGCGGATTCGATATCGCCCTGACCCCAGGTGTCAACGGGGCACGTGGGTGCGCCGACCTGACCTGGCTCAGCACGCAGGCCTGCGAGGCCGGGATCGCGGCCAAGTCCTCGATCGGAGCCCTGGTGATCGCGAACTCGGCGCTCACCTCGATGCCGGCCGGCCTCATCATGACGCTCGGTGCAGTGATGTTCGCCATCGGTGCTGCCGCCTTCGGCTTCCTGGTCCCGGCATTGTCCGGCTACATCGCTTACGCCCTGGCCGGCCGTCCTGGTATCGCCCCGGGCTTCGTCGGCGGTGCGATCTCCGTCACCCTGGGCGCTGGCTTCCTCGGTGGCATTGTGACCGGTCTGCTGGCCGGCGTCGTCGCACTGTGGATCTCCGGCTTCAATGTGAAGCGTTGGCTGGCCGGCCTGATGCCGGTGGTCATCATTCCGCTGGTCGCAACCCTGATCACCGGCGGCGTGATGTACTTCTTCCTCGGCAGGCCGCTGGCGAGCCTGACCAAGGGCATGCAGGACGGCCTCACCGGGATGACCGGTGGCTCGGTGGTTCTGCTCGGTGTCATTCTCGGCCTGATGATGTGCTTCGACCTCGGTGGCCCGGTGAACAAGGCGGCCTACCTCTTCGCGACCGCCGGCCTCTCCGCCGCTACTGAGGCGAACTTCCAGGTGATGGCGGCCGTGATGACCGCCGGTATGGTTCCGCCGCTGGCGATGGCCCTGGCCACCGTCGTCCGCAAGAAGCTGTTCACCGAGGTGGAGCGGGAGAACGGGGCCGCAGCCTGGTTGCTGGGCGCGTCCTTCATCTCCGAGGGTGCGATCCCGTTCGCGGCGGCCGACCCGCTGCGGGTGATCCCGGCGATGATGGCCGGCGGTGCGGTGACCGGTGCGCTGAGCATGGCGCTCGGCGTCGGCCTGCGGGCCCCGCACGGCGGGATCTTCGTCCTGTTCGCCTTCCAGCCGCTGCCGATGGCGATCTTGAGCTTCCTGATCAGCCTGATCGCTGGGACGCTGGTCGCCTCAGCCGCGGTGATTGCGCTCAAGCAGCTCTGGCCGGCCAAGCAGGTTGAGGCTATCGCCTGATCGCAACTCCTGATTCAGGGCCTGGGTGTCGCCTTCGGGCGACGGCCAGGCCCTGACCTTTCCCGGAGCGGGCACACGACAACGCGGCCTGTCAACCCCCAATGGCCAGCTGGCTAGCACAAACGGTTGGGGCGGTGTTCTCGCCCGTGCTATGATTGACGTTGGCGAAAGGGGTCAATGAGGATATGACGTTCACAATCGGTGAAACGGTGGTCTACCCCAATCATGGCGCAGCGGTCATTGAGGCAATGGAGACCCGCACCATCCGCGGCGAGGACAAGCTCTATTTGGTACTACGCATCGTAGGTCAGAACGACCTAGTGGTGCGTGTTCCTGCTTGCAACCTCGACCTGGTCGGTGTGCGCGATGTGGTGGATGCAGACGGCTTGGAACGAGTCTTTGGGGTGCTTCGAGCACCGCACGCCGAAGAACCCACCAACTGGTCGCGACGCTACAAGGCGAACCTTGAGAAACTCCATTCGGGCAATGTCATGAAGGTCGCCGAAGTCGTCCGCGACCTGTGGCGGCGCGAACGCGAACGCGGCCTGTCTGCAGGCGAGAAGCGGATGCTGGCGAAGGCTCGTCAGATCCTGGTCTCAGAACTCGCCCTGGCCGAGAAGGTCGAAGAAGACCGGGCCGAAGTATTGCTAGATGAGGTGCTCGCTTCCTGAGCGCCAGACCACAACGAACCAGTACGACAACGAATCGGCGCGGCCCGGGTGGAGTCTTCGACATCACCCGGGCCGCGCGCTTTCTCACAGTGCACGCTTTCTCACAGTGGACGCTTTCTCGAAGTGCACGATTCGTCACAGTGCACGATTTCTCACAGTGAACGGGCACGATTCCTCACAGTGAACGCTTCCTCCCAGTGAAAGGGACGCTGATGGCCGCCGGTGCGGTGATTTTCGACATGGACGGTGTGCTGGCAGATAGTGAGCCGGTCCACCTCGCGGCCGAACGGGCGATGCTCGCCGAGTATGGGCACCACCTGACCACGGTGGCCAAGCGGCCGTTCATCGGGTTGTCGGGTGACGACATCATGCAGGGACTGATCGCGCTCTTCGACATCGATTCGACGGTTGAAACGATGGCCGCTGCCAAGGCCAGCCATCAACGAGCGCTCATCCCAGAAATGGGCGGCTTCGCGGTCACCGACGCTCTGGTTCGACGGCTGGCAGCTGCCTCGATGCCGATCGCTGTCGCCTCAGGTTCCGAGCCCGGGATCATCGACGCGTCGCTCGATGCCGTCGGGCTGGGGGAGTTCTTCGAAGTCCGGGTCAGCGCTGACGAGGTGCCTCTGGGTAAGCCTGCCCCGGATGTCTTCTTGGAGGCTGCCAGACGCTTGGGGGTTTCCCCCGACTCGTGTGTCGTCATCGAGGACGCCGTGCCGGGCGTGGCGGCCGCCCTTGCTGCCGGGATGCGCTGCGTCGCCATCCCCACGGTCACCGAGCCGCTGGATCCGATCTTCGCTCGAGCGCACCTGCTCTTCCCCGCCGGAATGGGCTCAGCCGACGTCGACGCGATCCTCGACTTCATCCTGGGCAGCTAGGGCCGAAGTCTCCCCGCGCAACCCGCCTCGCTCATCGACGTCCGGGCCTTGACGCGGTCTCGAACCGGGCACGGACAATGTCCGCAGGCCCAATCGAGGGTGAGGGGGGTCTGGCATAGTTGGGCCATGTCCGAACCCGTGGTGGCCGTGGTGGTAGCCGCTGGACTTGGCCTCAGGTTCGGCGGGACGAAGCCGAAGCCCACGCTCCGGATCCGGGGCCGGGCGGTGGTGTCGATGGCTCTGGAGGGTCTGGCTGCCGGGGGCGTCACGCACGCGGTGGTGGTGGTCAACGGCAAGCTCGCGCACCTGTTCCAAGCGGCACTGGCCGGTTCGCCGATCCCCGTGGTCACCACCGCCGGCGGCGACACCCGGCAACAGTCGGTCCTCCGGGGGCTCGACTGGGTCCGCAACGACCCGGTGTTGTCCAAGGCGAAGGTGATCCTGGTGCACGACGCGGTGCGCCCCATGATGCCGGCCTTCGTGATCGAAGGGGTGATCAGAGCCGTCCACGATGGCGCGGTGGCAGTGGCGCCGGCCATTCCGGTTAGCGACAGCATCCGGATGATCGACGCAGACGAAGCCCAGAACCGAGCTCTGGACAGGTCCAGGCTGCGTGCCATCCAGACGCCGCAGGGCTTCGACCTCACGGTGTTGCTCGACAGCCACGACCGCATGGCGGCGCAGGGCCTGGACTTCACCGACGACGTGACCTGCTGCGAGATGAACGGGCACCCGGTGAAGCTCGTCCCGGGCTCGAGGCTGGGAATCAAGATCACGGAGCCCGCGGATCTCACCGTCGCGCGGGCACTGTGGCGCGTCCGCGCCAGCCTCGGCCACCACTCCGGACGGCGGTTCTGGCGGTCACGCCGCAAGAATCCCGTGTAGTTCCACCACGACGGTTCCCGCGGTCGAAGCAGCAAGCCAGTGGCGCACCCGGGAGGGCTCACCAGAGGTGCCCGGACCTGGGCCGAGACGAGGACGGTAGATGAGGATGCGGGTTGGCGTCGGGACCGATGTTCATCGCCTGAGCGAAGGCGTCGAGATGTGGGTCGCGGGGGTGCATTTCCCCGATGAGCCGCGCGGGTTGGCCGGACACTCCGACGGTGACGTCGCCGCCCACGCGATCTGCGACGCGCTGCTGTCCGCGGCCGGGCTGGGGGACATCGGGAGCAACTTCGGCACCAGCGAACCGCGGTGGGAGGGTGCCCCCGGGGTGGCCTTTCTGGCCGAGACCGCACGCCGCGTCCGAGCAGCCGGGTTTGAGATCGAGAACGTCGCCGTCCAGGTGATCGGAAACTCACCGCGCCTGGCGGGACGCCGGGCGGCGGCCGAGGCGGCGCTGTCGGCCGCGCTCGGGGCACCCGTCTCGGTGTCGGCCACCACCACCGATGGCCTCGGTCTCACCGGACGCGGCGAGGGCGTCGCGGCGATCGCGACCGCGCTGCTGCGGAGTTGATCAGCGAACCGCGGACTCATCGGCGGTGTAGGTGTTGCACACCCCCACGTCGGCACTGCCCATGCCAGCGGTGAACCAGCGCTGCCGTGCCTTGCCGGACCCGTGGTCGCCGACGTAGCCCACCTCGCCAGAGAGCACGTCGTCGCCGAGGTTGTAGGCGATCACCTTCATGTTCTGCCGATCGGTCTCCGACATCGACGACGCTTCCGACACCGACTTCAGGAACTGGGCCGACAGGCAATCGGCCTGCTGTTCAAGGCGTCGTGACAGCCCCGCGGCCTGAGCCTTGCTGGCCTCCTGCTCGAACGCCATGCTCGACACCAGGATGCCGGTGCGAGCTTGGATGCCGTGCCCGAACTCGTGTCCGATGACCATGTCGACCAGGAAGGGGAGCCTGGCGACCTCGGGGGGGAAGATCTTGTAGAGCGCCTGGGCGTAGTAGATTCGCTGGTCGCCGGCGCAGTACACGGCATTCACCTCGTCCAGGGTGCCGCAGGCCGTGGTGATGGGTTCGGTGTAGACCGTGACCGGTGGGCGGGGCAGTTTGAACCCCGCCTGGGTGACCGGACCCTGCCAGACCATGACCAGGCAGCCGGTCAGGTTGTTGAGGTGCTGCTCGAGTTGCTTCACGCTCGCGCTGGCGGGATTGATCTGGCCGACGGTGCAGTTGGTGGGAACCGGCACGGTCTGGGAGTAGAGCGGGTTGGCAACCAGCCACTGCTCCGCCTGGGCGTAGGTCTCCGGCACGGGAATTTCGGGGGGGTTCGTGTCCGGTTTCGCGACTCCGGTCGGGGCCGCGGAGGTTTGGGGCTGTTTGGGCTGGGTCTTCTGGCTAGCCTGCGGCTGGGCCGACTGCGTGGACCCTTCAGCCTCCGGGGAGTCCCCAGCGGTGAGGTACTGCATCATGCTGACCAGGAAGAACCCAAGCCCGATCACCAGGGCGGCGGCCAATAGGAAGGAACGCAGCGGATGCCTGCGTTTCGGCGGCTGGAAGCCACCTTGGGGGTACTGCTGCCCGCCGGGCACGTAGCCTGCCGGTGACTGGGCGGGCCAGCCGCTCTGCTGGGGCCACCCGGGCGGGGCGGGCCACTGCTGCGGTGAGCGTTGGGCGGCATTGGGTTGGGGCCATGCCGCCGGTTGGCCGCCCGGAGGCCCCCAAGGTTGCTGAGTCACACCACTAGCGTAGACGCTCACTCCGAGCGGCCGCCTGTCCGCTGGGAGTGGGTGGCCTTGCCCACTAGGCTGGCGGGCGTGACGACGACATTGCCTCGCCTCCTCAAGCTGCTGCTCGCCCTCGTGGCCACCTGTGCGACCTGGCTCGCGCTGGCACCGTCCGCCCAGGCCGCGGAGTCGGTAGCGAACTACACGGTCGCTGCGACCATCGACGCTGACGGGACGCTGAAGGTGCAGGCGACCATCGCGTTCGACCAGGCGCCGGCCAGCCTCACCCAGACCATGGTGACCCGCTCCCGCACCGCCGATGACCACGAGTACCGCTTCGCGATCACTGAGGTCGCCGTCACCAGCGGGGGGAGCGCGGTGGCTGCCCAGGTCAGCCAGGGCGACCGGGCACTGACGGTCACGATTCCCACGCAGGGGGTCACCGCGCCGGTCGTGCTCTCCTACGTGGTGAAAGGTGCGGCACTGCGCACCGCCGATGACGATACCGAGGTGGTCTGGGACCTGCTGCAGGGGCTGAGCGTGCCCGTCAGCACCTTCGACGCGGTGATCTCGATCCCCGCCGTGCTGACCATGGTGGACTGCGCGTCCGGTGATCCGACGGACCCGGGGGCCTGCATCTCATACTCGGGGGGAACCCACACCAGCCCGCAACCCATCTTCCATGACGAGGCACTGAACGCCGGTGACGTTGTCCGGGCGACGGTGCGCTTCCCGTCCAGCGCGGTGGCCTCGAACGAAGACCTCCGCCAACTGTGGACGCTGGACCGGGCCTTCTCGGCTGATCCCGCGCAGCTGGGGAGCGCCCTGGCACTGCTCGCGCTGGGTGGGCTGGGGCTGTGGCTGGCACACCGCCGCCTGGGCCGGGACCCGGCCAGTGCCACCACTCCCACCCGGATCGCCGAGTTCCATCCCACGGCGGCCGGACGCAGCGAGTTCCGCGTCCTCGACGCGGTGCGTCCCGGGCATGTGGGGACGGTGCTGGACGAGCGGGTCGACCCCGTCGACATCACCGCGACCCTGCTTGACTTGGCTGCTCGCGGGCATCTGCGCATCACCGAGCTGCCGCGCGTCAACGAACACGCCGCGACGGACTGGTCATTCTCCCGACTCTCGGGAACCGACGAGCTGGTCGGCTACGAGAAGACGCTGCTGGACGCCGTCGCTCCCGACGCCGGGGAGCCGGTTCGGGTCTCTGACCTGGGACGGGCGGTGGCCCCGGTGATCGCGACGGTGCAGTCCGAGTTGTACGACGACGTGGTGGCCCGGGGCTGGTTCGCCCACCGCCCTGACGCGACGCGTTCGACCTGGGGACGAGTGGGCTGGATCGCCGTGGGTGTGGCCGTACTGGCGTTGGTCCTGCTGGCCGCGTTCACCAGCTTCGGCCTGGTGGGGCTGGCCCTGCTGCTGCTGGCGCTGGGTGTGGTGTTCGTCGCGGCCGAGATGCCGGCTCGGACGGCCTCCGGCGCGGCATTGCTCAGTGGCCTGATGGCGCTGCGCGGCACCCTGCTCACCCAACCCACCGACCAGCCGCCCGTCGGCCGGGAATACCAGGAGTTGTCGGAGATCCTGCCCTACGCCGTGGTGCTGGGCGGCCGGGAACGCTGGCTGGACGCGTTGGTCGCCGCCGACGGTGACGAGGCCAGTGATGCGGAAGATTTGGACTGGTACCACGCGCCGATGGGGTGGCACCTCAAGGATCTGCCGGTGGCGTTGGAGAACTTCATCACGACCGTCCAGGGGAGGCTGTTCAGTCGCTGACAGCACGTGCTGGGCCGGAATCGGTGGCGCGGTCGGCGTGCGACCGGCGGTGGGTTTGGCTAGACTGCTCAGGCGACTCCCGCTGGGGGCCCGACGCGGATGTAGTTCAATGGTAGAACATCAGCTTCCCAAGCTGACAGTGCGGGTTCGATTCCCGTCATCCGCTCCAGTATCCGTTTTCGGAGGAACCCTCCCATGACTACGCTTTTCATCTTGAACGACCCCCCTTACGGCACTGAGCGGGTCTACAACGGGCTCCGACTCGCCGCGAATCTTCAGCGCCTGGACGACGGCCACGACGTGGTGGTGTTCTTGATGGGGGACGCGGCGAGTGCGGCGAAAGCCGGGCAGGTCACGCCGAACGGTTACTACAACGTCAACAAGATGCTGGGCAACGTCGTTCGCCGCAACGGCAGGGTGCTGGTGTGCGGTACCTGCATGGATGCGCGTGGTCTGACCCCGGACGACCTGATCCCCGGCGCGCACCGGTCCAGCCTCGACGAGCTCACCCAGATCACCCTCGCTTGTGACAAGGTCCTGGTGTTCTGATGACAGGCACCGGTCGGGCGTTGGAGTCGAACGCTCGACCGATCTACTTCGACCACAACGCGACCACTCCGATCGCCGCTGAGGTGGCCCGGGCCATGTGGCCCTACGTCGCCGAACACTTCGGCAACCCGTCCAGTGCCCACTCCTACGGCCGGGTCGCGAAGGCGGCGGTGGATCACGCTCGCGAGCAGGTCGCCGCGCTGATCGGTGCTCGTCCCACGGAGATCATCTTCACCTCCGGCGGGACCGAAGCCAACAACCTGGCCATCCGCGGCGTCGCAGCCCTGGCCACCGAACAGGTGGCGATCTCCACCGCCGTGGAACACCCCGCCACGACCGCGCCCCTGGCTCTGCTCGCGGCTGCCGGCTGGACCATCAACCAACTGCCGGTCGACGCCGACGGCCGGGCGTCCGCCGTTGACGTCCCAGGCGGCAGGGTTGGTCTGGGCAGCCTCATCCTCGCCCAGAACGAGGTCGGCACGATCCAGCCCGTGCGGGCGATCGCCGACGCCATCCACCGGGCGGGTGGAATCGTGCACACCGATGCCGCCCAAGCCGTGGGGAAGATCCCGGTCGACGTCGATGACCTCTGCGTTGACCTGCTCAGCATCGCCGGCCACAAGCTGTACGCGCCGAAGGGGGTCGGTGCACTCTATGTGCGTCGCGGCACCCGAATGGGCCCGCTGCTGGTGGGAGCCGGCCAGGAGAGCGGTCGCCGCCCGGGCACCGAGAACGTTCCCGGCGTCGTCGCGCTGGGCGCCGCCTGCGAGCTCGCCGCAGGACTCCTGCCGTCAGAACCTGCCCGCCAACTGGCCCTGCGCGAGTTGCTGTGGTCGACCCTGTCGCGCCTCATCCCCGGCTTGGCTCGCCTCAGCCCAGTCGCCGAGGCCTTGCCGAACACCCTCACGATCGCCGTCCCCGGACGGGTCGGGGCGGACGTCCTTGACGCGACCAACCAGATTGCCGCCTCGACCGGCAGCGCCTGTCACGCCGGGATCCACACCCCTGCGGCCACCCTGCTGGCCATGGGAATACCTGCCGAGACGGCCATCCAAGCCATCCGTCTCAGCATCGGCCGCACGACCACCACCGAAGAAGTCCGCGAAGCCGCTGCGTTCCTCGGCGAAGGCGTCCAGCTCTCACTTCCTGCCTAGCAGCGACCCGGCCAGGGTCGCGATAGTGGGGCCCTCGGGCGGTGTTCCGACGGGCAGGAGGGGTGCGTGGGTTCCCCGGCCTGGATGCCAGCCGTTCAGCATGTCCTCACCGTCTCGACATGTTGCCCGGGCATGATCGTTTCGATTGCCCTGCTGCCACGTTTCTAGGAGGACCTTCGTGACCGTTCCTGCCCTGCCCCCCAATTCTGCCCACGGGGCTCCGGATCGGCCGCGACGCCTGGTGATCATTGGCGCTGTCGCTGCCGGGACGTCGGTGGGGGCGAAGGCCCGCCGCAACGATGAGGCGATGGAGATCGTGGTCTACGAGCGCGACCAGGACATCTCCTACTCAGGCTGCGGGATCCCCTACTTCGTGGGCGGCCAGGTTGAGGACGAGGAGACACTGCATCCGCGGGACCCGGCCTGGTTCGCTGACAGGTTCCAGATCGACATCCGTACCGGGCACGAGGTGGTCGCGATCGACCATGCGTCCCGGACGCTGAGGGTGAAGAATCTGGCCACCGGCGGGGAGTTCAGTGACTCCTACGACACCCTGGTGCTGGCCACGGGGGCACGGAGCATCATCCCGCCGGTTCCCGGTATCGACGTGCCGGGCGTGTTCACCGTCCGCGGTATTCGGGACGCGGTCGCGATCAAGGCGTGGATCGACACCCACCAGCCGTCCAGCGCGGTGGTCGTCGGGTCAGGGTTCATCGGGCTTGAGATGACCGAGCAGCTGGTCGAGCGCGGCATCGCGGTCACGGTGGTGGAGCGGCTGCCCCAAGTCATGCCCGCCCTCGATGCGGACATGGCGTTCCGGGTTGAGGAGACCCTCACCAAGCACGGGGTGAACGTGCTCGTGGGTGCCAGTGTGACCGGTATCGAGGGTGGCCAGGCGGTCACCGGCGTTCGGCTCGATTCGGGTGAGCAGGTCGCGGCTGGTCTGGTGATCCTCGCGGTGGGGGTGCGGCCGAATGTGAGCCTGGCCCAGCAGGTGGGCGCGGAGCTGGGGCCGAGCGGTGCGATCGCTGTTGACCCCGCCATGCGGACCAGCGTCCCTGACGTGTTCGCGGTCGGCGACTGCGCCGAGAGCTTCTCGGTGATCACCGGGGCGTCCTTGTGGCGTCCGTTGGGCTCGACTGCCAACAAGATGGGACGCATCGCTGGGGATGTCATCACCGGCGGCAGCCTCGCCCATCGAGGCATCCTGGGCACCGGAATCCTGCGGGTCTTCGACACCGCGGTCGCGCACACCGGGTTGACCGAGACCGAGGCCCGCGCCCAGGGCTTCGACGTGGTCGTGCTCCACAATCTCAAGCCGGCCCACGCGGCCTACCTGGGTGGTCGGCAGCTCACCATCAAGGCCGTTGCCGACCGCGCCACCGGACGGGTTCTGGGCGCTCAGGCGATCGGACCCGAGGGGGTCGACAAGCGGATCGATGTGCTGGCCACCGCGATCACGTTCGGCGCGACGGCCGAAGACCTGTTCCACCTCGACCTGGCCTACTCGCCACCCTTCGCGACCACCAAGGATCCGGTGCATTACACCGGCATGGCGTTGGACACCGCGATCCGTGGCCGGGCGCCGCTGGTCACTCCCGCCGAACTGGACGCCCGCCTGGCGGCCGGCGAACAGCTCCAGATCGTCGACGTCCGGTCCGCGAAGGATTACGCCAAGAGCCACCTCCCGGGCGCGTTGCTCCTGCCGCTGAAGGAGTTGCGGAACCGGCTGGGCGAGTTGGATTCGGCGCTGCCCACCATTACCTACTGCAACTCTGGTGTCAGCGGGAACGCGGGACAGAACGTGCTGCTGGCGTTGGGCTTTCCCGACGTGAGCAACCTTTCGGGGGGCAACAACAACTACCAAACCCACGCCCGCCAGCGACTCGCCCGCCGGCATCTCGTCAGCCAGCCCCAGACTCCCCGCTGAGGGATCTCGTCGTCGCGACCGGGGAATCCCATCGGTCAACCAGCCGCTCCGGGGGCGGTCTTGACGGACTACGCTTCAAGCGACATTGATTCAATGTGGATTGGAGCGTAGTCCATGGATGGCTGGACGCTGTATCTGGTGTTGTCCCTGGTGCTGTTCGGGTTGTCGTTCCTGTCGGGGATGATGGGCCTGGGTGTGGCGTTCATCGCGACCCCGGTGCTGGCGATGTTCGGTCTGGATCTGAAGAACGAGATCATGCCGCTGTCGTTGTGGTTGAACGGGGTCACGGCGATCTCCAGCGCGGTGGCGTTCGCGCGCAAGAAGATGATCGACTGGCGCACTGCCATTCCGCTCCTTGTGGTGACCACGATCGCGGCCCCGATCGGGGTGTGGCTGTTGCGGTTCACCTCCACGACCTTGTTGTGGTGGCTGTATGTGGCGGTGTTGCTGTTCCTGGCCTGGCGGATGGCGTTCCCGCCGACGCAGGACGACTCGGTGCCCTCGGTGGTCACGGACCGGACGCGTTGGAAGGCGGCGGGGGCGAGCTCGGGGATCGGGGTGTTCGCCGGCCTGCTGGGTGTCGGCCCGGGCTTCTTGATGATGCCCACCCTGGTGCTGCTCGGGTTCGCCGCCCGTACGGCTGCCGCCACCAACAGTGTGGTGG
>JBAVKY010000013.1:0-2499 GCA_049688555.1 Propionicimonas sp. | reverse complement strand
CCGCCTGGAGCCCGAGTGGTGCCCGGGATGGGTGATGTACAGGGGCGTCCCCACCGTGTGATCTCGAGTGCATTGACCAGCCCTCGTTCGTGACCACGGGTCAGGCGATCAACTACCGACACGCGTCGACCGACGATGCGCGGGTAGGGGCTGCGCGGATTCGTGCTCCACGGGGTCGCTGAACCTGCCAAGGTGCTCCGGCGGTCGCGCGTGACGGGGAGTGGCAAGACGGCAGCGGCCCCGACGGTCGAGGCTCGCGGATGCCTCCGCGTGGGGACCGTCAGGGCCGCTTCTCGGGACTCATCCAGGACTGGACGTTCGAATCCTGGTCGGCTGGACCGGCTGCCCAACGTTCCAAGCCCGACCGGGTCGCCATGGCGCTGGAGCGGTCCATGCGGACCCTCAGTACGCGCCCTGGCCGGTCACAACCGCGCGTACGGTCCGGAGCAGGATCGCCGCATCGAGGGCCAGCGACCAGTCCTCGACGTAGCGGTTGTCCAGCTGGATGGACTGCTCTGGCTCCAGGTCTGCCCGACCGCTGACCTGCCAGAGTCCGGTGAGGCCGGGCTTGACTGCCAGTCGCCGGAGGGCGTCCTGCGGGTAGGCCGCGACCTCCCGGGGGAGGGACGGGCGCGGGCCCACGAGGGACATCTCCCCCCGTGCGACGTTGACCAACTGGGGCAGCTCATCCAGGGAGTACCGACGCAGCAACCTGCCCACCGGCGTGATGCGTGGGTCCTCACGGATCTTGAAAAGCGTCTCGCCCCCGTGCACGTTCAGCTCGGAGAGCTCTGCTCGACGGGCCTCCGCGTCCGCGACCATCGTGCGGAACTTCAGCATGTGGAACGGACTCCCGCCGCGGCCCACACGCACCTGTCGGAACAGGACAGGTCCTGGGGAAGTCAGCTTGATCGCTGCAGCCACGGTCAAGAACAGCGGCAGGAGCAGGATTAGCCCGACCCCCGCCCCGATCCGGTCGAGCGCACCCTTGGCCAGGTTGGCCGCGGAGCGAGATCCCTGACCGTGGAAGGTGGCGATCGGAACACCGGTGTTCCCGATGCTGTCGACACGCGGTGCGGCCACGGCTGCAGCGATAGGGACCATGCTGGCGTCCACGCCGCGCTCCCCGAGGTTCCACAGCGTACGCCGGAGCTGCTCGGGTGACTCGGCCTGTGGCCCAACCATGGCAACGGCGTCGATCCCCAGGCGAAGGGCAGCGTGCACCAGGTTCGCCGAACGCGGCACGACGAAGGGAGCTCGCGGGTCGGCGAGGTGCCCGCTCGTGGCTTGGACAGCAACGACCTCGAAAGGTGCAGCGGGATCATCGGCCAAGGACGCCTCAAGCTTCGCGGCGTCGCGAGCCGATCCCCTGACCAAGAGCCTGACCCGGAACCGGCCGGCCTGTTGGCGCGCCCGCAGCCACCGGACGAAGCCCAGGCGCCCCACTGCGCACCCGCCGGCCAGCGCTGCCGTCAGCATGAGGGTCTGGTGCAGTTGCGGATCTGGCAGCAGCACCGTCACAGCCGCCAGTGGGATCAGGACGCGGCCAGCCGCTGTTAGCGGCAGGGACGGTCGGACGACCCGTCGTCGAAGGGATCCCTCGTTGTACGCGCCAAGCCACGCCATCGTGGCGAGGAAGGCGGTTGCCGCCGCGATGTTGTAGGCCAGCAATGTCGGTGCGTGGACTCCGAAGAGCACCACGATCAGCGAGATGATGGCCAGGTCCAGCGCGACCGCCCGCCAGCCGACCCGGGCACGCCAGGCACCCATCTTCGCGCTCCAGCTGAACGGCGTCGCCCGGCTGGGGTCTGGGACGAAGCCCTGGCGCAGGTCGATGGTGGTCACCGCGCACCGACCTTCGTCGTCGCTGGGCGATCTCGCCCAGTGCTGGACTGCTTCCCGAACTCGACAGGAACAGCGATCCGACGCGACGGCCGGCCCCCGCTGCCCGTGCCCGAAGTGACTTGCCCCCGGTTCACGGCTTCGACAGTCATCCCATGCCCCCCCTCAGGCGGAACCGCTCCCGATTTCAATCGGTTCTCTATCGGACGAGTCCACTGGTGCAATCGCGGGTCTGCCACCACACCAGCCCTCGACCTGAATCAGGACGACGACCGGGGAGTCCTTCGAAACCGGTCCTCGCGCTGTGACGCAGAGCATACGCGACCCTTGTGACAGGCTAACGCGGGGCTAAGCAAACGAGATGGCACTGTCGGCCCGCTGATCAGGATGTCTGACATAGGGGTGTGACGGTCGGCGCCGGTTGGTCCTGTGACCTGCGGTTTCGTGGTTGGTCTGGCTGGTCTCCGCGCCCCCGTTATGCCATAATTACTGGGGCATTGGAGGCGGCGGAAGGGGGTGGGATGATGGCTGTGATGACCGTGCAGCCGCCCCTGCCGCTGGCCCTGGGTGGGGTCGAGATCGGCGATGCGGTGGCGGTGCTCGTCGACGCTGACGGGGGTCGGGTGTTCGTCCACGGGGTGCTGTCGTTCGCCTGGG
>JBAVKY010000012.1:0-4657 GCA_049688555.1 Propionicimonas sp. | reverse complement strand
GTCGCCTTGCACTTTCGCAAACCTCGGTGACGTCGCCCTTGAGACCTGTCTAGAGTCCTGAGGCAGTTGAGGTTCTTGGGACAGGTGTGGCGTGAGTGTCACGGGGAAGGCCTGGCCCGGGACCTCTTCACAACCGCTCGCCTCCCTGGGAAAGGACCACCGTGCGCAAGGCAAGGATGGCCATCGCCTGGCTGGCGACCACTGCGGTGCTCGCGGTGAGCCTCGGAATCGTGATGAGCGTGACCGCGGCCGCCGCCACGACGCTCTACACCGTCCGTACGTCGGTGAACGTTCGCAGCGGCCCCGGCTCCAGCTTCCTACTGCTGGAAACCCTTCAAGAGGGACAGGTCGTGCAGGCGGCGGGCAGCGCAGCCAACGGCTGGCTTCCGATTCGGTTCAGCAATGCGACGGCCTACGTCTACGCCAACTACGTGACCGCGACGGCCTCAAGCACCACCCCCGCCACCGCCGGGCCTCCGGGACGGAAGACGCCCAGGCTCGCTGTCAACGTGCGTAGCACGCCCAGCCTGAGCGCAACCATCGCGGCCACGATCAGCAAGGGCTCTCCGGTGAAGGTGACCGGCCGCATCTCGGGTGGCTTCACCGAGGTCACGGTGGGAGGATCCGCCCGCTGGATTTACAGCACGTTCCTGTCCGCCGCCACCGACACCTCCCCGGAGGCCATCGCAACCGCCACCGCGACGACGACTCTCACCCTCCGCGACACGCCCAGCTTCACCGGCACCTCGCCAGGCGAGGTCAAGGCCAAGACCGTCGTCGGGCTGACGGGCGAACACCAAGGCAGCTTCAGCCAGATCGTGACCTCGGCGAAGACCTCCTGGGCGTTGACGGGCTACCTCGATGTCACCAGCACCACAACGTCGCTGTCGCTGCCAACTGCCACGGCGCTGCGCTATGTCACCGCCAGCGGGGTGACGCTCAGAGCCGCTGCCGATGCGGAATCGCCCGCGATCGCAACCCTGAGCAAGGGCACTCAGCTTCAGGTCACCGCCATCTCCAAGAGCGGGTTCTCGCAGGCGATCTATGGGGGAACGACGTTCTGGCTGTCGAGCGCCTACTTGAGCGCCACCAGGCCGGCTGATTCCGACCTCGGGTCTACGAGCCTCAACAAGCTCCAGGGCTACGGCAAGGCCGCCGTCACTGTGTTGCGCGACCAGTTCCCCGAGATCAGGACGATGTACGGCTGGCGGGCCTACAGCGCGTACTCCTCAGACCACCCCAACGGTCGGGCGCTGGACGTGATGATCCCCTCGTACAAGGCCAACAAGGCGCTGGGTGACCGGGTCGCGGACTACGTCATCGCCCACAACCAGACTCTTCATGTCAAGTCCATTATTTGGCGCCAGCGCAGCTACACGATGACCCGCGGCACGTGGGTGAGCATGGCTGGCCGCGGCGGGGACACCGCCAACCACATGGACCACGTGCACATCTCGTTCTACTCCAACTGAACTGACTGGCCGCCTACGTGGCGCGGCACAGCGCCCGCCCGAAGCATCGCGCAGTTTGAGGCCTCGCGCACCGGCACCGTATAGTTCAGCCATCAGGTCCCCATCGTTTAGCGGCCTAGGACACTGCCCTTTCAAGGCAGCAGCGCGGGTTCGAATCCCGTTGGGGATACCACGGTGAGAGCCCTTGTCGAAGGCAATTCGGCAAGGGCTCTCGGCTTCTCCAAAGCCGAACGCCCAAACCTGCCGCGGGGTGCGCGGGCACTGTCGGGATTGTCTGGGGGGACCGCCGATTCCGATGTCTTCGTCGGTCGGCTTCGGGCTGTCAGGCGGGCAGTCGCGCCCGCTTCATCTCGGCCATCAGCGCTGGTCGGCGGCGGAAGGTCTCGCGCAACCTGTGAATCTCGGTGTCCGCCTCGGATCGATGCCCCGCCTTCTCGTACAGTGAGCGGGCCCTCACGATAAGATCGACGATCCTTGGGTACTGCCTCGAATTCGGCGTCCCCAGCTCAGCCAGCGCCTGCGCCAGGCACAGCCGCGCAGCCCGGAGCGGGAAGCCCGCTTCTGACGCATCCACGAGTTCGCGCCACGCCTCGCCGGCGCCGAAGGCGTCCGCCGCGTCCCAAGCGTGCTCGAGGTCTCCGTCGGCGAGACACAGCCTGACGAGGTGGACGCCGCCCATGCTGTGCACACGGCTGGTCGCCTGCTCGAACGCCCACGCTCGCTGCTCGTCCCAATACCCACACCGCTGCGCCACCTCGCCCAACAACCGGTAAGCAGCCACGCTCAGGTCGCGGCTGAAGAGCCTCCGCGGCACGGCGAGGGCAGCGTCCGGACGCCCGCCCTCCAGATACGCCCCGGCGGCTTCCTCGGCGGCCACGATCCGCTGACCCGCGCGCCACGCGAAGTCCACACTGCCGTCCGCGACGGCACGATCCAGCCAGTCGAGGACCTCCGCCCGCCGACCGACGGCACGCAGACGCTTCACGATCTCGGCGTAATAAGGACGGTCAGTGCCCGACAACAAGGCGACGGCGTGGTCGACATCTCCGTCGTGGTCGGCCAGTTCCAGCAGCATGCGGTCGACCTCGCGGCGATACGGATCCGCACCCGGCCCGCCACCGTCCAGCGCCGCGATACTCGCCCGGTAGGCGGCCCACGCCTGTTCGTCGAACACGTGCGCCACCGAGTCCAGACCCAGCGACGGCCACCCCCCGTACTCCACCCGGAACCCGACCACCCAGCGGGCCAGGCCCACCGGATCGGAATGGCCTTCGACCGCGCGCTCGAACAGTCCGGACGCCCGTTCCATTACCCCCAGCAGCGCGTCAGCGTCATCCGCGTCCCGGGCGAGATCGCCGACCCGGGTGAGCAGGTGCTCCAGCGCCCGCCGCACCACCGCGTTGGCGCCGGTTTCCAGGTGCCGCTCCAACTCGTCGATGATCTCCTCGACGTCCTGGACCCCATCGTCCGTTTCGTCTCCGTAGAACGGGTCGTGATAGTCGAGGTCAACGCCCGCCAAAGCATCGTCGATAGCATCGACCAGTTCGCTCAGCACCGGGGAGTCATCGGGAGCGGCCCGCAACTGCAGCGAGCGCATGGCCTCAGGACTGTAAGACGCCAGTTCAAGCACCAAGGCAGCCAGCCCGGTTCTGTTCATCGACCCCAAGAGCCGCTCAACCGCCGAGGGCACCGGATACCGCACGCCATCAGGGCCGATCACGCTCTTCACCCGGCGATTATGGCCGTTCGCGAGGGTTGTCCGGGTCGAAGACACGAGTTGTCGAGGGCTAGTTTCGAGCAGCTGGCGTCGGCGCGCCGTCCACGGTTGGCTCGGGCTGGCCGCAGGCGCGTTCGACGAAACGTGGGGGCCATGTGCTGGTCGTCTTGCCGGGATTCTTGACCCTGAAGTCACAGCGGTCGCAGCCCCACCCCAACGTCTTGGTGCGAGTGAGTCCGACGCCGAGGGCCTCGAACAGCACGTAGTCGAGGTCGCACAGGTAGGGCGTGAGCTCGTCGGCCCCCTGGGTGCGAAAATAGTTGACGATGGCACATTGGGTGGCATCGAGCCCGAAGTCGAAGAGCTGCCCGTCGCCGTCGACGACCTCGTACACCCAGTTGTCGGGGAAGTGGTGTTCGGCAAACCAGCGGGCTTTCCTCTTCGCATTCTCCTTGGTGCTCGACCGGCCCATCGCGAGGCGCATTCGGTGGGGGATGCGACCGTACAGCTTCTGGACGCTGTAGTGGATCACTTCCCCGGCGTCCTCCAATGAGCCGCCATGTCGTTGGACCACCCGGTACAGCGCCAGCGCCCACGGGGCCAGCACCATGGCCATGGATTCCGGATTGCCGCGGCCACCGATGTCCGGCAGGCTCGGGATCAGCGCCCGGTACTCCTGGAGGATCTCGCGTCGCATCACCGCGGCGGTGGGTGCGCCAAACCGCTGCGTCAAGACGTACGTATGCAGGTTCAGGAGCAGGAACGGCACCTCCTTCGAGAGGTTGCGGGGGTCGAAGCCCTTCCGAGCGGCCCCCGACCCGCCAGCTGTCGCGTGAACCTCCTTGGGCGGCCGCCCTTCAGCCCCCACCTTGATGCCCGCGAGCCAACGGTCGAGGTCATTCTCGGTCAGCTTCATGGCCGCGGCACCGAACGCCGACGCGACCCAATTCGACGGCACATCCTCCTCAGCGAGGGTTAGCCTCGTCCTTTCGCCGTCGGGTTCGACGCCGAAACTGAAGACGAAGCCCTTTGACGACGACACGACGAGCCGCTCGTTCGGGACGAATTCGGTGTACTCGATGTTCCCGGTCACGTGAATGCCGAGAAACGTGCCTTCCCACTCAGCGGTGGTGCCCACGCCCCCGGGTGTCTGCTTGACGTCGCGGACTTCGGTGTGGGGCATCGCTCCCTGCAACGTGGCCGGGTCCTTCATGAAGTCGAACACGTTCTCGAGCGGGGCATCGATCATGATGCTTTTCGTGAGCCTTGCCATCGTCCCCATCTCCTCGTTGAGGTTCTGGACCAAGGACCAAACAGAGCCCCGTCGCACGGAGCCCCTGTCTCTCTCTCACTTCAGGCTACGCCCAACAAGTGACCGCAACCCGGTGAATCCCGAACGCGCGCAACTGGCTCCCTTCTGTGTCAAGGGGTCTGGGATGGTTGCTGGTTCCTCCGCTGTTGATGGTGT
>JBAVKY010000011.1:0-1910 GCA_049688555.1 Propionicimonas sp. | reverse complement strand
GTGCCATGGCGACGATCGTGGCCATGGCACTGCCGTGGATGATGGCCCGATCGGGCCGGGACCCCGCCTTCGGCAGTGGTCCCCTGGCCACCGTTGTCCAGGACCTGCTGTCCCTGATGGTGTACTTCGCAATCGCATTGACACTCATCGGCTGACGGTCAGGGAGCGTCCGCTCTGCTCTGGAGGGTCGCCTCGGCGGACGTTACCCACCTGCTGCGGAACTGTGGGACAGTGATCGTAGGGATCACGCCCTTCGGGTGGGACCCTGAGGACCAGGAAGGTCGGTGCGTCATGGGCGCACAATCCGATCAGGCAAAGGGCCACGCGAAGGAAGCCGCGGGCCTTCTCACCGGCAACGAGGAACTCCGGGCCGAGGGCAAGGCTGAACGAGTGGCCGGCGAGGTCCAGGAGCAGACCGACAAGGTCAAGGACACGGTCGAGGGTGGTCTGGACAGGGTCCAGCACACGGTCAATGACCTGCTGGACAAGGCCAAGAAGGCAGTCCACCGCTCATAGCGGCCGAGAGGACGAGGACCCGCCATGAACTCCTCGAACAGTACATCCCGTGACTACGCACTGGACCCCTCCCAGGACGACGGCATCCGCCCGGTGCCCCGCGGGGCGGATGCCGGGTCGCCCGACTCCCGGGAGACCGGACCGAATGACAACACCGGACCGAACGAGGTTGGGCCCGGGGCCGGACATCGTGTTGTCGACCAGTCAGCCCCACAGGAGACGGCCGCCAGCGCACCCTCGCCTGCCGATCGTGCGCCGCGCTTGACGCGGGCCAGCGCGGCTTGGGCTGCGATCATCGCCGCGTTGCTCCTGTCGGTGGTTCTCATCGTCTTCGTGCTGCAGAACCCGACCACGGTCGTCATCCGCTTCCTCGGGTGGTCCGGCTCTCTGGCCGTGGGGATGGCGATGCTGATCGCCGCGGTCACCGGTGGGCTGCTGGTCGCCACGATCGGGGTCGCCAGGCTGACCCAGCTGAGAGTGCGGGCCCATCACACGAGGTCCGTGCCGCAGTAGCGGGAGCGCCCGGGAGAGGCTCGCCTTACACGGGAGTCATTTGAGGGCTCGACGGCGGGTTCGACAGGGCACAGCGGTCTCCGGCGAGGGGTGGGACAAGATCACGGACGTGGTTGACACAGGCGTGGACAGGGCCAAGCGCGCTGTCGACAATCGGAATCAAGAGGACCATCCACCGAGGGGCGCGCCTCGGGAACTCGAAGGCCATCCAGTCCGCCGCGCCAATGGTGACGAGGTCCACCTGACCTTGCACCGGGTCCGCCCTCCGCCGGCAGCGGAGTTCGACGTCGACGTGGACGCGACCATCGTGGGGGCACCGGTCGTTTCGAGAGGGCCACGGGTCACGCCGAGATGACCGGGCACGTCACCTTCGAAGCTTCGAGCACCCATCATGGCCGATCACCATCGTGGCGACCGGGCCCAACTCCCACTGACACGTCGGGCCTCGAACAGCAGGTCACAGTGGGCGTAGTGACGCGGCGGCCAGTGACGTCTCTCCACGCTCACGGATCAAGAGAGCCACCGCCACCCGGACGCGCGCCAAGGCTCCGCATCGTGCCGGTGGGACCTTCTGATCGCGGATCAGGCGCGATGTGTTCATCGGTGTGCGTGACGTGCATGGGCACCCACACGTCTCCGTCAGAGTGCCACCACGCGACCCTCGACAGCCAGCCGGGCGGGCGTAGTGACAAATCGTAGCTACAAAAGGACGTCACGACGGCCGCTCGCCAGGCGCGAAACAACTCCTGACCTGCGGCAATGTCGGCGCGCCCGAAGGGATTCGAACCCCTGGCCTTCTGATCCGTAGGCGCACTCAGACCGTCCACCACGTCGTCTGGCGTTCGAACATCGTGCTCAGCGCTGTTCGAAACCGTCCATCC
>JBAVKY010000010.1:0-5591 GCA_049688555.1 Propionicimonas sp. | reverse complement strand
CGGGGCGCAAAGTCCCACGGGCGGGGCGCAAAGTCCCACGGGCGGGGCGCAAGGTCCCACGGGGCGGGGCTCCCATAGGCTGTCAGGATGGAGCGAGCCATCATCACCGTCGAGGGGCGCGTGCAGGGGGTCGGCTTCCGCTGGTGGGCGATGAGCCAGGCCCGCGAACTGAACCTCGTCGGGTATGCCGACAACCTGCCCGACGGACGGGTGAAGATCTGCGCCCAGGGCGAAGTCGAGGCCATCTACGCGATGCGGCGTCGGGCCATCGAACAGCCCAGCCGGACCGGTCGTCCCGGCTGGGTCACCGGCTCCAGCTTCGAGTGGCTCCCGGCCGACCCCAACCTGAACCGCTTCTCCTACTACTGATCCCAGGAGCCTGACGCATGGCGTCCCCTTCCGGCCGGACGAGCGCAGCGCTCATCGTGGCCGCCGGCGTGCTGTTCGGCACCACCGGCACCAGTCAGGCCTTCGCGCCCACGGCGGCCGGATCGCTCAGCGTCGGAGCCGTCCGGCTCGCGGTCGGCGGGCTGCTGCTCGGGCTGATCGGACTGTGGAGCTTCCTGCGCCGCGGCCGTCCCGTCCTGCCTCAGTGGTCAATGGCGGCGCTGTGGGTGGCGATCGGCGCCGCCTGCGTGCTCGGCTACCAGCTCACCTTCTTCGTCGGCACCAGGACGAACGGTGTCGCGGTGGGGACGGTGGTGGCGCTCGGCTCGACCCCGGCCTTCGCCGGCCTGCTCGAGTGGCGACTGCTCCGGCGGCGTCCGACGGGTCGCTGGCTGGTGGCCACCGGCGTCGCCGTGGCTGGCGTGGCCGGGCTGGCTGGCCTCGCGGGGAGTTCGGAGCGGATCAACCCCTGGGGCCTGCTCGCCTCGGCCACCGCTGGTGCCTGCTACGCCGGCTTCACCGTCGCCACCAAAGCTCTGCTGACGCGAGGTTGGGGATCGATCTCGGCCATCACCGCCACCATGAGCCTGGGTGGCCTGATGGGTTTCGGCGTCCTGGCCTTCACCGACAACGCCTGGGTGGCCCAACCTCGCGGTCTCGCCGTGGTCGCCTGGTTGGCGGTGATGACCACCGTGGCGGCCTATCTGCTGGTCGGGGCCGGACTCGGCGGACTCTCGGCGGCCACGACCGCCACCCTCACCCTGACGGAGCCCGCCACCGCAGCAGTGCTGGGCGTCACCGTGCTCGGCGAGACCCTGTCTGGGATGCAATGGATCGGGATCGCGGCCATCGTGGCTGGAGTCGTGATCGCGGCGACCGAGCCTGCTTCGCCATCGGTGTTGCGGGCATCATCGGCAGCAGCCGCCTGAAGCACCGCCGCCCCGCCCGGCCCCCGCCTCCCGCCCGCGATCCCCGACTGTGCGCCCCTGTTCCCCGCCTCCCGCATGGCGCCACCCCGCCCGTCTGACTCTGGGCCGGGGGCCAAAGTGCGGCGGGCCGGCCGGGGCAAGGTGCCCGCCCCCTCCCTTTCGACTCTGCGCCCCTGTTCTGGCGCCACCCCGCCCTTCTCACTCTGCGCCCCGTAAGTGACTTTGCGCCCGCTACAGCACGCGCAGAGTCGCCCAAGGGGCGCAAAGTGCGATGGGCCGGGGGGGCCAAAGTGCGGCGGGCCGGGGGGCCAAAAACGCGGCGGGCGGGCGCACAGAGCGGGCACGAGCGGTGTCAACCCGCCGCCTTCCCAGGGTGTGACAGGCCAACCGAAATTGTGGACGACGGCACCGTCGTCCACAGCTGCGGACTCAGGGGTGGAACGAACCCGATGGCCGCTGTTCACTCGGGGCATGGGTGTGAAGCAGACGGCAGAACTGATCCGCGAAGGCGCGACTGGCGACGAGATCCGGCGTCGGGTCCGAGATGGCGAACTGGTCCGGTTGCGGAGGGGTGCCTACGCCGACGCGCAGCCACGTACGGAGAAGGAACGGCACCGTGAGTTGGTGGTGGCCACCATGGGCCAGTTGGACGGGAATGCCGCCCTCAGTCACTTCTCGGCGGCCATCCTGCACAACATGCCGGTCCCCAAGAACGCGCTCTCCCAGGTCTGGGTCACCAGGAACTCCGGCGGCGGCGGCCATCTCGCGCCCCATCTGCACGAATTGAAGGCACCGCTACTTGCCTCTGACGTCATCCAGTTTGCCGACTTGCCCGTCACCTCGGTATCCCGAACTGCGATCGATGTCGCCCGGCGAGCACGTCCGTCGTACGGGTTGGCGGCTTGCGACCGTGCGCTGGCGTCCGGCGTCAGCGCGTCCGAGTTGAGCGAGCAAGTGGCGCGCTGGCCGCGGCGTCCGGGGATCGCTCGGGCACGGCAGATGGTCGCGTTGGCGAACCCCCTGAGCGAGAGTTTCGGAGAGTCGTTCAGCCGCTTGGTCATCTGGCAGTTGGGCCTGCCGATGCCCATCCTGCAATACCCCGTCGAGTGCCACGGCCGACGCTATCGATCCGATTTCGCCTGGCCCGAGCTGGGGGTGCTGGGCGAGTTCGACGGCCGCGTCAAGTACCAAGAAGGAGCGCTGGACGACACGAGGTCGCTGGCTGACGTCGTCATGGCGGAGAAGCGACGCGAGCAGGACATGCGCTCTCTGGGGTGGGACGTGGTGCGGTGGGGGATGGACGAGCTCCACGAACCCCACCTGTTGAGGTACCGGCTGGAAGCCGCCTTCCTGCTCGGCCAGCAGAAGGGCCGCCGGGTGATCGCCCAGTCACGCTGATCGCCCCAGTCACGCCGATCGCCCCAGTCACGCTGACTGCGACCTCGCCACGCTGACTGCGACGTCGCCACCCCGGCACCCTGCGCCCCTCCCCGTCTGACCTTGGGCTCCTCCCTGGCACCTTGGGCCCATCCCGGTCCCACCTTGCGCCCCTTGGGTGACTCTGCGCGTGCTTTAGCGGGCGCAGAGTCAGCTACGGGGCGCAAAGTGCCAAGGGAGGGGCGCAGAGTCGGACGCGCCCGGCCCAGCCCGGCCCAGCCCGGCCCAGCCCGGCCCAGCCCAGCCCGACCACCACCACGAGCCCCACAGCCAACCCACAGGAATCTGCTAGGCAACGCTCACGTCCCGCTGAGAGAGTTACTCCATGCCAACCATGTCGCGCAGCGGTCACGAAGCCCTCACCCGTCCGGACGGAACCCCGATCCGGGTACTCACCGTCGATGACGAGACCAGCCTCACCGAACTGCTCAGCATGGCCCTGCGCTACGAGGGCTGGGATGTGTCCACCGCCAACACCGGCCTGACCGCGGTCAAGGTGGCGCGTGAGACCCGTCCGGACGCCATCGTGCTCGACATGATGCTGCCCGACTTCGACGGGCTTGAGGTGATGCGGCGGGTCCGCGCCGACCAGCCTGACGTGCCCGTGATCTTCCTCACCGCCAAGGACTCCCTGGACGACCGGGTCGGCGGCCTCACCGCCGGCGGCGACGACTACGTCACCAAGCCGTTCAGCCTTGAGGAGCTGGTCGCCCGGTTGCGTGGCCTGCTGCGTCGCTCCGGCGCCACGACCGCCCGCGACGAATCCCAACTGGTGGTCGGCGACCTGGTGCTCGACGAGGATTCCCACGAGGTGAGCCGCGCCGGCGACGACATCCAGCTGACCGCCACCGAATTCGAACTGCTGCGGTTCCTGATGCGCAATCCGCGCCGGGTGCTCAGCAAGGCCCAGATCCTCGACCGGGTCTGGAACTACGACTTCGGCGGCCAGGCGAACGTCGTCGAGCTGTACATCTCGTACCTGCGCAAGAAGATCGACGCCAACCGCCCCCCGATGATCCACACCATGCGTGGCGCCGGGTACGTCCTGAGACCAGCCTCCGAATGACGCTGGCCACCTCGCAAGTCCCCACTCCGCCGACGTCCCCCATGGGCGCCGGGACGCTGAGCCGTCAACTGGTGCTGCGGACGACGGCGCTGGTGGCGTTCGCGTGCATCGCGCTGAGCTTGTTCACCGGCCTGGCCACCTACCAGATCCTGGCCAACAAGCTGGACGAGCAGCTGACCACCGCGGTCGGACGCGCCCCCCGCCTGGACACCCGGACGGCCCCGGGCGACCCCGCCGGTTCCGGGCTGATCCGGCTGGATTTCACCAGTGACGGCACCGGCTGGCAGCAGAGCCCCGTCACGCTCAACGATGAGGCCCTGGCCGCGTTGATGGCCGTCAGGGTGTCGCAGGACCCGGTGACCATGGTCATCCCCGACGTCGGCCTCTACCGCGTCCTCGCCCGGACCACCGACGACCGGACGATGGGGGAACGCACCACCGTGGTGGCGTTGCCGCTCAGCGAGGTCAGCAAGCCGCTGACCAGCCAGTTGATGATGGCGGGGCTGCTCACCGTCGGCGCGATCGGCCTGTCGTTCGTGGGCGCCCGCCGGGTGGTGGAGCGCAGCCTGCGTCCGCTGAATCGGCTGGCGGCCACGGCGCATCGGGTCTCGAACCTGCCGCTGGAATCGGGCGAGGGCATCGTGCCGATCCGCGTCGGTGCTGCCGACGCCGACCCGGCCAGCGAGGTCGGCCAGGTGGGTTTGGCGTTCAACCGGATGCTCGACCACGTCGAGGACGCGCTGGCCGCGCGACACAAGAGCGAGACCAAGGTGCGCCGGTTCGTCGCGGACGCCTCGCACGAACTGCGCAATCCCCTCGCCGCGATCCGCGGTTACGCCGAACTGACCCGCCGCAGCGAGCAGGACCTGCCCCCGGACGCCGGCCACGCCCTGAACCGGATCGAATCCGAATCCGACCGGATGTCGGTGCTCGTCGAGGACCTGCTGCTGCTGGCCAGGCTCGATTCCGAACCAACCCTCGACCTGCAGCCCACCGACGTCACCGAGATCGTGCTCAACGCGGTGAGCGACGCCCGCGCTGCCAGTCCCGACCACAGTTGGGCCATGAACCTGCCCGACGAGGTGGTGATGGCCACCGCCGACGCCCACCGCCTGCACCAGGTGATCGCGAACCTGCTGGCCAACGCCCGCACCCATACTCCCCCCGGTACCCGCGTCGAGGTAGCCCTGAGAACCGAACCGGGCTGGGCCGTGATCGCGGTCAGGGACAACGGGCCGGGCGTTCCGGAGGCGATCCGCGACACCGTGTTCGAGCGCTTCACCCGGGCCGAGGCGAGCCGCGTCCGCCACGAGGGGGGTTCGAGCACCGGGCTGGGCCTGGCCATCGTGGCCGCCGTCGTCGGCGCCCACAAGGGGACGGTCAGGCTCGACTCGGTACCGGGGTCGACCACGTTCACCGTCCGTATCCCCGCGGCCTGAGCAGCCGCAATCCTGAGCCCAGGAACGCCGGACGAACCGCCCGCGATCGACTAGCGTCTGCTCATGAACCTGTCCCGCGCGGAACTGGCACGCTACGTCGACCACACCCTGCTGGCTCCCACCGCCACACCCGCCGACGTCGCTGCGCTGCTCGCTGAGGCCCAAGCGCTCGGCACCTACTCGATCTGCGTCTCCCCGTCGATGCTGCCGGTCGACGACACCGGCGACGTGCTGGTGGCAACAGTCTGCGGCTTCCCGTCGGGCAAGCACACCCCAGCCACCAAGGCGGCCGAGGCAGCCGAGTCGGTCGCCCTCGGCGCCGACGAGGTGGAC
>JBAVKY010000009.1:0-10574 GCA_049688555.1 Propionicimonas sp. | reverse complement strand
GACCCGAGTTGGCTCATTCGTTTAGTGCGTGAACTTGTGCCCGGCCAGGGCGTCGAGGATGGTCTGCTGGTCGGTGGGGATCGTGGGTGGGAAGGTCTGGCTGGTGCCGTTGATCGCGAGGGTCGCTGAGCGCAGGGGCCGTAGTTGACGGACGACGTGGCGGATGGATAGCCCGGTGCGGTTCTGGACCTCGCGGGACACTGCGAGGGCTGCGAACACGATGGTCAGGTGGGCGTCGATGGCGTCGCGGGTGCGGTGGAACATGGGTCTGGCCCTCAGGTCGGTCTTGCTCATCCGGAAGGACGCCTCGACCTGCCAGAGGTCGTGGTAGGAGCTGATGACCTCGCTGGCTGCCATCACGCTGCTCGGGATGTTGGTGACGTAGCCCTTCAGGCCGACGAGTCGGCGGGCGCGGTCCAGGGAGGCCTGATCCAGGGCCTGTGACCCGTTGCTGGTCTTCACGAACCGGGGAGTCCGGGCCGCCTTGTGCCCGTCGACGACGGCGCGGGCCCGTTCCTCCTGCGCGGCCAGAGTCCGCCGATCCCGAACCGCGCGCTTGTGGGAGTAGGCCCAGACCGCCCGCCACGACCTGGGATGCGCGGTGGGGTTCCAGACCGGCTCGGCGCGCACGGCGCGGTCGTTCTGACTGCGCTGTCCGATGCGCGGGGTGATGGTGTCGATGACCTGCCCGTCGGCGAACACATCCCCGTGCCAGTGGAAGTGGGACGCCAGATCGTTGGGGGCCTTGGTCACCCGGGAGCCGACGATGAACCGCAGGCTGGCCTCGTCGAGCTTGCGCAAGTTGGACGCCGAGAGCATCCCGGCGTCGGCGACCACAACCATCTCCGCCAGGCCGTGGCGGGTCTGGAACGCTTCGATGATCGGCAGGATCGTGGTGGTCTCGGCCTGGTTGCCGGCGAAGCAGCCGATCTCCAGCGGAAACCCGCCGCGGTCGACCAGCAGCCCGACCACGATCTGGGGGTCGACCCGGCGTTCTTTGGAGTAGCCGACCTTGCGCAGATCGTCTTCCTTCTCGGCCTCTACTGGTGGAGTCAGATATCGGATGGCTCGGAATAGCGTTGTCCGGCAGGGTCGCGGTGGGCGTAGTCGGCGGCGTAGTTGGTCCAGTCGCCGGCGGCGGCTCGCTGCCATTTGACTGCGGCGCTGATGTGGATGCCCAGCATCTGGGCAAGCAGTGCGGCGGGGAGTTCTTCGGCGAGGGTGAACAGTGCGGTGCTGCGTTCCTGCCCTGCCCGCACGCCGATCCCGCGGAGCCGCTCGGCGAGCCGGCCGGCGGTCAGCGGCTGGCCCGGGATGCCTCCGGGGAACAGCCAGGGGGAGTTGCCCTGGTCGGTGAGTGCGGCGTGCCCGCGGCGGGTGGCCACCAGGCCGAGGACCAGCCCGGCGAGCGGCTCGGGCAGCTCGATCGGGGCGCGGCCCAGCCGCAGCCGGACTGTCGAGCCGTCGGCCATGACGTCTGTGACGGTGAGCCCGGTCAGGGTGCTGACGTGTTGGGCGTAGAGCAGGACCAGCAGCCCGGCCACCCGGTCGGCGGTGGGGACGGTGTCGTCGTGGAGCAGCCTGCGGGTCTGGCCCCACCGGGCCTCGGTGTCGATTGGCCGGGTGGGTCCGTTCCACGAGGTCGCGGGGTAGCGCAGGGTGGTCAGCTTCTGGCTGCGGGCCCAGCGGGCGAAGTGACCGGCGGCGACGCGGTTGGCGGCCCGCCCGGACAGCCACTGGTCCAGGTCGGCCTGCCCTGCGGTGGCCAGGGAGACGTTCCGGGCGGACATCCAGTCCAGCAGGTCGATCGCGGCGTGGACGTTGGCCCTTGCGCGGGTTGCCTGCCCAGCGGTGAGGCGGCCTTCGGGGTTGCGGGCCCGTAGCCGGCGAAGCAGGTGCCATACGGCGTAACGGTGCAGCAGTCTTGCTTGGGGATGGTCGCTGATCGTGTCGGTGATCCAGCGCTCCAGCCGGGCCAGGTGCTCGTCGCGGGCGGGCAGGACGCCCACCGCGACCAGCATCGCGCGTAGATGCTCGACCGGTTTGCCCGGCGGCAGCGCGTCGAACGCGGCGTGGTCGGGTGACAGCCGGCCGGTACCCAGATCGGCCAGCGCGGTCCTGACGTGGGGCTTGGCCAGCCAGCGCAGCAGGGTGGCCGGCCGCTCATGGTGGGCCAGGCTGTCATACAGGGGTTGCAGGACGGGGCGGGCCGTGCCGGTGCCCCCGCCGAGCAGGTCGACCAGCCCAGCGCGCAGGTTGCAGCGCTCACACTTCGCGGATCGGATCACACGAGACCGGCCGCAGCCGGGACAGTCCACCCAGGAGCCCGTCCCGGGGCTGGTGCAGGTCGGACACACAGGTTGGGCCACGGTTCCGCTGAGGACATGGTCCACCCGCCCGCATCGGCAGCAGGGACTCGAGCGCTGGACGCAGGCCAGGCATCGGGGCAGCCCGGTTATCCGTGACACGTAGCCGGGGGCACGGCTCCCGCAGATCGAGCAGACCATCGGGGCTCTTGCGCGCCGAACCGGCGAGGTGGCCCCACCCGGCCCGGCGTCGGCTGTCATCGGCTATTCGCTGGTCCCGGTGATCCGCGCGCGCTTGGGTCGCAGCGCCCCGACCCCGGCATTGGCCCCAGTCGCGTCGGCAGCCGCAGCCGACGGTGCTGCGCCGACCGCCGTCACCGGCTCGATCAACTCGTCCATGGTGGCGTCCAGGATGTCCAGCAGGGCCATCAGGACCTTCAGGCTCAACCTCTCCGGGCGTTCGGCGACCAACCGGTAGATCTGGGATGACGACAGCTGGATCCCGCGGGCGGCCAGCGGTTCGATCAGGTCGGTGGTGGCGAACATCCCTTTGGAGGCCATCACGGCGCGCAGGTGCCAGCGGTAGTCAAGCTTGCGGGCCATCGTTGCCCTCCTGTCCCGATGCGCGGCCCATCGTGTCAAGCGCGGGTCCCAGCGCCCGGCGCAGGGCCGCGTTCATGAAGTCGGAACTCACGTGCGTGTAGATCGCCGTGGACGTGTCGCACCGATGCCCGACCTGCTCCTGGATGAACCGCCGATCCGCGCCGTCCTCGGTCAGATGCGTCACGTACGAGTGCCGCAGCGAGTGCGGGGACAGCTCCCGCGACAGCCCGAGCGTGTCACGGTACGCGGCGAACCGGGCGTTGATCTCCGCCGGCTTGACCCGTCCGCCCCGCTCGGTCACCCACAGCGCCGGATGATCCACCACCGCGAACCGGGGCCGGATGTTGACCACGTAGTCCGCCACCGCGTCCACCGCCCAGCCCATCACCGAGGCGACGTTGCGTCGCCGCGGTGGCTGTCCGCGCATCGCCTTGCCGTGGCGCACGTGCAGCATCCCGAACCCGGCGAACTCCGGGGCCGCGGGGTTGCGGCCCCAGTCGGTCAGGTCCAGCCGCGCGGCCTCGGTTCGGCGCAATCCCCACCCGTAGAGCACCTTGAACAACGTCGCGTCCCGATAGGCGGCCAGTGCCCCCTTGCGTCCCGACCTCGCGGCCCGATCCACCTGCTCATCGGCGAAGTCGAAGAACCGCTGGCACTCCTCCCGGGTGAACGGGCGGGCCTCCGCAGAGCCCTCGTAGTCGGTGAGATGGCTGATCGTGTTCCACTCATGGCAGATCGGCACCGGGAACGTCCCGAACGCCTCCTGGCAGGCATGCGCCCAGCCGTACCTGCCGTCAGTGAGGAACTCGCTGAACAGGCGCAGGGAGGTCTGATACCCCCGGATCGTCGACGCCGCCAGGTGCTGCTCGGAGGTCATCCACAACGTCCACTCATCCACCTGAGCCGGGCCCCACTGCCACGGGAACTCGTTGGTGAACCCGAGGAACCGGCGCACCAGCTTCTCCCGCTCATCAGTAGTACCCGCCTGCAACCCGCGGGCGGCCTGCTGGGCCCGCCACCCCAGCAGCATCGCGTCGACCATCGCGTCCTCGGGCCGCAGCGACACCACCCCGGCAACCAGCACCGACCCCGCGGAACCAGCCAGCTCAACCGCCCGCAACCCGACTCCCACCATCGTCCGACGGGCTGATCATGCATCTAACGGGCGCCTGGAGGTCGATCCGCCACGCCAACCAGCGATCCCATGAGGGAAACAGACCGAGGATCAGGCCGCCAACGCCAGCGCGGGCCGAACTCCATCGCCCGCCTGATGCAATTCCCGACAGAGGAAGTACAGGGTCGTCACGTCGTAGAGGCACAAGGCGATGTCCCCACTGGCCGCGGCGTGGGCGAAGCAGGCCGAGGCGATCCTGTCGCGGTAGCCACCAGCCTTGGCCCTGGTCAGGGTGCGCTTCATCGTCGCGTAGCTGGCCGGACGCCGCCCCAGGTCGGCAAGGACCCGGCCCGCGTCCAGCATCGAGGTGGGCTCCACCACCCGGGCGATCACCAGATCGGCGAACACCGCATCGTCGAGCATGTCGAACCCAAGCCCGGTGAACACCCCAGCCAGCGCGTCGTAGAGGACCCGAGCGTCCGTGGAAACGACCCGACCCGCACCATCACGAACCTGGGCTCCAATCGAGCGGGGCCCATCGAACAGCCCAGGCTTGTCGGGCTCGCCGACCAGCGGGGTGATTAGCGGCTCGGCCGCGACATCGAACCCGAGAACGCCTTGGGCTGGGTCTGCCAGCAGCTCCCGGGCCCGCTCGAGCAGCACCCCCAGCTCGGCCTGGGTATGCGCCGATCCGAGGTGCTTGACGATCCGCTGGCGGCCCCTGACGTACGCAGCGATCTGCACCGCCGTGGCGCCCGACGCCGTGCGCACCCGCCGAACGAACGCCACCACCCAACCCTACGAACCCCGCTTAGTGCGTGAAAACACCCCTCCCCGCGCACATCACCGCAGGTCAAAGCCCAGTCGACCCGAAAACCTGCGACCCGTGAGCCAACTCAGGTGAGATGGAGTAGCGGGCGCCGGACATGCGGGCTGCCCCGGCCGGGAGTCCTGCGTGGATCAGCCTCACGTCTCGTGCAGGATCCTTCCGCGGCGCGCAGGCGGGCCCGGCGCTCACCGCGCGGCTTGGCGCTTGGATCCCTCCCGCCGATGCCTCTTGCGCAGTCGGGCCGGTGACGTTCCCAGTGCCGAGGCGATCCGCTCCCAGCTCCAGCCCGCCTCCCGGGCCCGGATGACCCCGAGGTGTTCCAATTGGCGGGCCAGCGCCTCGTAGTCGGCCGCCTCCGCGAGTGTGGTGGCTGGGTCCTCACGCCCCTGCAGAGCTGTGGACAGGTGCACGTCTGGAGCGTACGTGAGAATGGCGCCCCAACGCCTTGCCAGCGTCTGGCGTTCGTTGGGGATACGCACCGGCCCTGGCCTGGCGGATGAACGTCCGGTGAAATGTCCGACTGGCCACTTCCGGGCTGGTCCCTGCCCGAGCTAGCGTGCAAGGCATGACGGTCGCGGACATGCCTCCCCCCGTGGGTGTGGGGGCGGGTCAGAAGGCCATCAGCGTGCTGGTGGTGGAGGACGAGCAGTCGGTGGCTGAGTCGCTCGCGTTCCTCCTGCGCCTCGACGGATACGTCGTCCACTGGGTGGCGACGGGGTCCGCAGCCCTGAGCCTCTTCGACGCGATCGTGCCGGACCTCGTCCTGCTGGATCTGATGCTTCCAGAGGTGGACGGCCTGGACGTCTGCCGCGGAATCCGCAAGCGATCGCAGGTCCCGATCATCATGGTGACCGCCCGAGACAGCCCCGATGACAGGGCCCGCGGCATGCGGGCGGGCGCCGACGACTACGTTACGAAGCCGTACTCGATCCCCCAGCTGCGGGTCACGATCCAAGCTGTGATGAGCCGGCGGTGGCAGGCGGAGTCCATGGTCGACCGGACCCGTGCTGATCCGGCCCCCGGCGATCCCGTGCCCACGGCGGATGGCCGATGGGGGCGAGTCGGCCGGGCTGGACGGCGTAGGTTTGGTCGGCGGATCCGGGGGTCGGGGACAGGCCCGGTGCCTGCACCGTGAAGGGCGTCGATCCCCGGATCGATCCGACCACAGCCTGCTGGGCGGGAGACAGCCCGACACCTTGCGGCGGGTGGGCGGATGAAAGACACTTTGGCCACGTCCATGTCGTCCATCGTCGAGCAGCCATCGTCAGCGCCGGGCCTCAGCCGATTGAGCCGGGTGGCGGTGGAGGCCGTGTCGATTGAGCTGCTGGCTTACGTCGGTACGCGTTTGGCACACGTGCGAACCGCGGGACGGCTTGCCCGAAGCCTGTCCAGGCTGTTCGAACCGGACGAAGCGGAGCTCCTGGTCGCCGCTGCAACGCTGCACGACATCGGCTACGCCCCGCGGATCGCGCGGACCGGCTTCCACCCACTGGACGGTGCGGTGTTCCTGCGGGCCGAGGGATTCCCGGATCGGTTGGCGAGCCTTGTGGCCCATCACTCCCACGCCGTCATGACCGCTGAGCACCATGGCGTGTGCGACCTGGCGGAGCAGTTCCCCCGCGAGGACTCACTCCTGTCCGATGCCCTGGTCTTCGCGGACATGCACTCTGCCCCCGATGGGAGCATCATCCCTGCCGAGCGCAGACTGGCCGACATCGTTGGACGGCACACGCATCCAGCCGTCCAGGCCCGCGATCGAAGTCTGCGCACGTCAATCGCGCGGATCGAGTGCGCGCTGACCGAAGCCAGCCCGCGTGCGGTCACCCTTCCGGGCCCGGCGGGGCGGTGAAGGAGTCGCTTGGTGGAGCGGGCCTCCGCATCGACGACGACGGCCCCAGCGGTGCCGGCCTGCCTACGACACGGCCTTCTTGAAGTAGTAGCCCATCTTCGCGTCGGCAGCGCCGCGCAGCTCGGCCAGCCCGCGTGCGGTGCCCTTCTTCACCTTGGCGGGTTGGCCGTGCTTGACGAACTCAGCCAGGGAAGCGGCGAACGCCACCTCCGCGGCCTGCCAATCCTGGAACGCCTTGCTCAACTTGTCGCTGCCCTGGTCTGCCATGGTGGCCGAACATATCCGACGCAGGTGAACAAGCCGCGGTGAGGAGCTCAAGCGATGCGCCCGAGCCGCCAACGCATGCCGACCATGATCAGGGCTGCAGCGAGGGCCGCCGTCCCCGAGACGAGCAGCGGCACGACCCCAGCCCCCGGGCCCGCTGTCCACGCCAGGCCCGCCCACGTGCCAGCGATCAGCACGGCACCGCTGTTCAGGCCCTGGAAGATGCCCTGCGCGCGACCGCGGTGCTCGTCCGGCACGAGCGAGGAGATCCACGCCTTGCCCACGCCGTCGGTGAACGCCGGGAACAGCCCGTAGACGGCCATCAGGGCGTAAACCGCCGGGCCGCCCTCCACGAGGCCGAGCCCGATGTAGCCGACTGCGAACGCGACCAGTCCCGTCGCGTACACGTAGGGCCGGGGCCAGCGATCGGTCAGGGCGCCGGCAGGGTAGGAGAACAGCGTGTAGACGCAGTTGAACAGAACGTAGGCCAGGACCACCTGAGTTGTCGAGAATCCCAGTTCGCTGACGCGCAGCAGGATCAGCGCATCGGAGAAGTTGATGACCGCGATCGCAACGAGGATGGCCGTCACCACCCAGAAGCGGCGCGGGAGCGGGGAGCGCCCGATGCCCCCCGGCCGCGCGCTCGGGGCCGTCGGTGGTGCCGGTTGGGTCGTCGTCGGCTTCGGCTCCCGGACGAGAATGACCAGGAGGGCCGAGATCGTGGCCGGCACGACCGCCCACCAGAGGGCAGCGTGCAGGTTGCCGCCCATTGCATCCAGCGCCCAGAGCCCCAGCAGCGGCCCGATCACCGCGCCGAGGGAATCTCCCGCACGGTGGAAGCCGAATGCGCGGCCCAAGGACTGCTTCGGAACAGATGCGGCGATGAGTGCGTCGCGCGGCGCGGATCGCACGCCCTTCCCGAAGCGATCCACGACCCGGCCGGCAAGCACCATCGGCCAGGCGGTCGCCGCTGCGACGAGCACCTTGCCCACGGCCGCGAGGCCGTACCCCGCCCCGATGAACGACTTCCGACCGGCCCGGTCCGACCACCGTCCCGCGACATACCTGGTCACGCCGGCTGTCGCGTCAGCCACACCCTCGATCACGCCGAGGACCACGGGTGGCGCAGCAAGGACGCCAGTCAGGAGGAGTGGCAGCAGCGGGTACATCAACTCGCTGGCTGCGTCCTGCATCAGCGAGACAAGGGTCAGCACGACCAGGTTCCGAGTCAGCCAGCGTTCCCCCGACCTGCGGCCGCCGTGACCGGATCTGGTTGGGCGGTCCCCTGCGCCGCTGGCCATCCTGCCCATCCCGGTGGCGCCGGCTCAGGCGCCGATCGCGGCCATCCAGGGGCCAGCGTTCACAGGTCGACGTGCGTCGACAGGGTGACGACTCGCTCAGTCGGCAGGTTGAAGTACGCCGTGGGGCTGGCTGCGTTTCGGTGCAACCAGGCGAAGATCCCCCCAGTCAACCGGGACATCTTGCCCCGGCCTGTGACGGCGAACGTCCGATCGCTGGTGAAGTAGATGGCGTCATCGGGCAGGACCGGCATGCTCGGCAGGCCGCCGAGGTTCTCGGTGTAGTCGGGCTCGCCCCGGATCGCGAGGAGGTCCATCAGGAGCGGCACGTTGGGGGTCTCCATGAAGCCGGACTGGACCAGGACCTGCTCGATGCCGTTGCCGTGGTCGGCGATGACGAACTTGTCCGGCTCCTTGACGAAGGGCACGCCGGAGGTGACGATCGTCACTATCCGCACGTGCTCGGGCAGGCAGTGGAGCAGCTGCACGTGGCTGCTCATGCTCTGCGGCACGTCGTCAGGGTTCGAGGCGAGGAAGACGCCAGTGCCCGGGGTCCGCTCGATGGTGCCGTCCTCCAGCCCCCCGTGGATGTCGATCCAGGTCGCCAGATGGGCACCCGCGTGGCTGTAGAGCAGGTTCTGACCGTAGTACCAGGTGAGCATCACGACGAGGAACACCGCCGCGATACCGATCGGCACGTAGCCTCCGTGGAGGAACTTCGGCAGCGTGGCGGCGAGGAACGCGAGGTCCACGGCGAGGAACACCGCGACCAAGGAGCCCGCCTTGGCGACCGGCCAGCGCCACGAGTGACGGGCGACCCCGTAGAACGCCAGGGACGTGATCGCCATGGTCCCAGCCACGGCGACGCCGTAGGCAGTGGCCAGGTTCGTCGAGGACTGGAAGACCAGCACCAGCGTGATGCAGGCAACCATCATCAGGTAGTTCATGGCGGGGACGTAGATCTGCCCCTCGGCGTGCCCAGACGTGTGGCTGACCAGGACGCGTGGGAAGTAGCCCAGCTGGACGGCCTGCCGGGTCAGCGAGTAGACGCCGGTGATGAGCGCCTGGGAGGCGATGATCGTGGCCAGTGTCGCGAACGCCACCATGACGAGCATGAAGGTGCGGTTCGGGGCCAGGGAGTACAGCGGGTTCTCCGCCGCCTCTGGGTCTTCCAGCACGACTGCTGCCTGTCCGAGGTAGGCCAGCACAAGTGCCGGCTTGACCAGGGACAGCCACGCCATCCGGATCGGGCGGGAGCCGAAGTGCCCCATGTCGGCGTACAGCGCCTCCGCTCCGGTCACCGCCAGGATGACCGACCCGAGCAGCAGGAACCCGTGGATGCCGTTGCCCGTGAGTGTCTGGAAGGCATAGGTCGGCAGCAGGGCTCGGACCACGCCCGGGTCCTTGAGCACCTCGACCAGGCCGAGGCCTCCGATCATCAGGAACCAGCCGATCATCACCGGGCCGAACACCTTGCCGATGACCTCAGTGCCGCGCGACTGGACGAGGAACAGCCCCAGCAGGATCAGGCAGGTCAATGGGACCGCGAGATGCTCCAGGCTGGGGTTGAGGAACCCGATTCCCTCGACCGCGCTGAGCACTGAGATCGCCGGCGTGAGCGCGCCGTCCCCGTACAGAAGGCCCGCGCCCACGAGGATCAGGAGGGCCGGCAGGGTCACCTTTCCCTTGCTGGTCTTGCGGAACGCGTCGGGCAGCAGCGCGAGCAGCGCAAGGATGCCGCCCTCCCCGTTGTTGTCGGCCCGCATGATGTAGGTCATGTACTTGATCGTCACCACGAGGGTGAGCGCCCAGAAGATCAGCGACGCGATGCCCAGAACCGTGTCTGGGCCGCGCTCGATGCCACTGGCAGCCAGGGACTCCTTCATGGCGTAGAGCGGGGACGTGCCGATGTCGCCGAAGACGACTCCAGTCGCCCCGACCACGAGGGCTGCCGTGCTGCCCCGCGGCGCGTGGTGCTCCCGAAGCGACTCGAGTTCCGCAGTCGCTCTGCCGGCGTGCGCTGCACCGGGCTGCACGACGGGTGTGGGAATGCTCCCAACCGTGGGGATGCTCCCGGTCGCGTGCGGGTCCTGGAAGTGCTCTTGACGTTGCTGCGGAGCCGTTGGTCCCGTTGGTCCCGTTGGTGACGTCACATTGGAACATTACGGCCGATTGCGTCGGGATATCGCTTCGAGGGCCGATTGCGCATCGGGAGGGGCAAGTCGATTGGGCATCTGGCGGAGGTCCGTGAACGCCTCGTTGGCCCAGGGCGCGCCCTCGATCTGGGCAGGATGCGAGGTGGCGACGGTCG
>JBAVKY010000008.1:0-2056 GCA_049688555.1 Propionicimonas sp. | reverse complement strand
GCGGATGTCCGCGGCCATCTTGTCCGAGTCGAGTCCGTAGTCCCACTGGATGGTCACCTGGGAGACGCCGCTGGAGCTCTTCGAGGTGACGCCGGTGACACCGGAGACGGCCTTGACGGCCGACTCGATGGGCTTGGAGACCTCCGCTTCGACAACCGTGGGGCTGGCGCCGGGGAAGACGGTGAGCACGCTGCCGCGCGGCAGGTCGAAGGAGGGAATCAGTTCCTGCTTCAGCGCGCCGGCGGCGTACACTCCGAGGCCGATCGTGAGCATGGCCAGCAGCATCACCACCGTGCGGTGGGCGAGGCTCAGTCTGGTTAGGCGACTCATCGACCCGGGTTCCCCTTGCGTGAAAGCGGACGCCAACTGGAGGCGTCATTCGTTAGCGTTACACTAATAACTTACAGAGTACTAACAACATTCCATGACTCCAAGGCGGGTGACTGGTGCCGGGCAAGATCCCAGTAAGTGGCGATCCCCAGCGGGACGCCCTGGTGCGTCAGATCTTCGGTCTCTACGACCTGACGCGGAGCCGGTCGATGGAGCTGGTCGGGCCGATGCCGCTGCCACCCGACCTCACCATGCAGCAGGTGCGGTGCCTGGGGGAGATCGTTCACACCCCAGGAATCTCGGTGCACGAACTGGCCCTACGGCTCGGCGTCTCGACCCCCACGGTCAGCGGCTTGGTGGAACGACTGGCGGAGAAGCGTCTGGTCGAGCGACACGACGACGAGATCGATCGACGGGTGCGGCGGCTGCACGTCACCGAGGAGGGCCATCGGACCATCGGCCTGATGGAGTCGCTGTTCGATCGGGTGCTCCGGGCCATCGTCAGCGAACTGTCGATGGACGACCTCGAGGTGCTCCGCGTCAGCTCACAGGTGATGATCGATGCCATGGCGCGCGCCCTCGTCACGATACGTTCCCAGGACGCCCTTGGCGTCGAACGTCCCGCTCACTAGCCACCCGCTGTCAGACCCTGGCGCGGAGGCGCTCCGGATCAGCCGGCGACGGTAACCAGCCACTGGGTGGTGGTGCGGTAGGTCTCGCCGGGACGCAGCACCACCGATCCGAAGTTCTCGTGGTTCGGGGCGTCGGGAAAGCGCTGCGGTTCGATGGCGACTCCGGAGCGACCCAGATGGTCCCCGCCGTAGACCTGGACGGCTGGCGCGTCGCTCCTCACCACCAGTTCGAGGCCCAACGCGCCGACCAGCCGGACGTGCTCGCGCAGGCCGTCGCCGTCCACCACGAAGTTGTGGTCGAAGCCGCCGTTGCGGGTGATGCCCTCAGCCTGCGCGGCCAGGCGAGCCGCCCCGAGCGGACGGCCGGCGCGGAAGTCCGCGGCCGAACCGGTCACGTCGCGGATCTCGCCGGTCGGGATGCCGTCGGCACGGTTGGGCGTGTAGCGGCTGGCCGGCATGGTGAGGACGTGATCGTCGGTGTTGCCCGCGGCGTCGAGGTTGAAGTAGGGGTGGGTGGTCAGGTTCACCACGGTGGGCGCATCGGTCGTGGCCGTGTAGGCGACCTGCGCTCCATCGGCGAGCAGCGAGAACGTGGCGGTGGCTGTGACGGTGCCCGGGTAGCCCTGGTCACCATCCGGACTGACCAGGCTCAAGGTCACGGAATCCGGGGTGACCGAGTCGACCTGCCACAACACCTCCGAGAATCCGCCGGGGCCGCCGTGCAGCTGGTTGGGACCCTCGTTGGCGGCGAGCTGGTAGGTCTTGCCCTCCAGGGCGAAGCGAGCATCGGCGATCCGGTTGGCGAAGCGGCCAACGGTGGCGCCGAGGTAGGACGCATCGGTGGCGGTGAGGTCAGCTCGTCCCAGCAGGATGTCGCGCCAGGTGCCATCCGGCATCCGGACCTCATAGCGGTGCAGGGTGGCGCCGAACGGCAGGATCTCGATCGCGACCGCCGAATTGGCCAGACGGTAGCTGGCAGCGTTGCTCATGCCAGTGATGTTATCGCTACCAGTCGTATCGCGCGACAGGTCCGACCTACATGTCCTCGGTCGGCTCGTACGCCGCGGTGTCGGGCGTCGTGGATGGCTCCCGGT
>JBAVKY010000007.1:0-9365 GCA_049688555.1 Propionicimonas sp. | reverse complement strand
TGGGCCTGGGACTCCACCGCCTCTACCCCCGGCGACTGAGGCGCCCGACTTCGGTACCGGTGTCCAGTCGGTGTCTCCACCAGGACGGTCTGTGCGCCTTCCGGCCCGGGACTGGCCCGCCACCCCGGTGCCTGTTTCGCGTGATTGCACGCCTCACACAGACCCTGACCGTTGGCATAACTCGTCGATCCCCCGACCGCGTGGGGCCGGACGTGGTCCAGGTGGCGGATCGGCGCATCACACCACGGCGTCCGGCAAGTCTGGTCGCGTAACTCGATCAACTCGCCCAAGCCCTTCGGGAAACACCGGGAACGGGAGTCCAAGGCCACCAGGTCACCCGTTCTGGGCCGTTGGTAGAGCCGTCGCACCCAACCGGCCGCCTCTGGGGAGGCGCCGACCAGCCCCCGAGCAACACCAGCAGGGATAGGACCGTACCCGGCCAGGTGCGCCGGGCCCTCGTCCGCGGCCAACAGCGTCTGGTCGGACATCACCAGGTGCACACCCACTGGCACAGCGCCCGCCGCGGCCTGCCCGGTCAGGCGTTCGACGAGCCTGTCCGCCATCAGCTGACCACGACCCCGGCCGTCACCCGTCGCCCGGGCGGAATCCGCCGCGGCACGGAGGGCCGCATACGCGGCGACACCTTGAGCAACCGGCAGCAGAGCGGTCAACCACGTCATCGTGTCCGGGGCCGGCCGCAGCGAGACGTACCGGTCACTGACCGCCTGGGCGGACCGGCGAACCACGCTGTGGGGATCCAACCGATACGCCACCTGGCGGCATTCGGACACCAGCCGACGACTGCCCAGCCCCGCCGCCCGGGCCGCGTCACCGCACACCCGGGAATCCACATCAGCCCGGTCTTCCACACTCAGGCACGCGGTTTCACGCACCACCAGCATCGCCCGGTACTCCGACAACTGGCCCGACCGCAGCGCGGCCAACGCGCACGGCATCTCACGCACCAGCGCCTTGGCCATTCCGAGTAGCCGGCCACCGGCGTGAGGCGACTCGCGTCGAGCCAGGGCGACCTGCGCCGCGATCCCCCGCCCCAACTGGTCTGCCGGCACACCTTGGGCGACCTGGAGTGCCCGCTGCGAGCGGTCGAACGCGACCGCAACCCCGGCCTGCACCCCGGCGATGGTGGCTTTCAACTCCTCCAGTCCGCGCAGGACGGCGATCCGCTCGGCATCGGACTCGGGCAGCGGAGTCGCGCGCAAGACGTCCGCAATGCGAGCAAGCTCGCCAACAGACAGTCTTGATTCGATCATGTGTTCGATTATACGCCTGGGAGCGTCGCCCGTCACGCACAGTGCTATCTGTCGCAGGACAGCGGTGACAGTTCTGCATCAGGAGAAGGGTGACGGTTGGTGAGTCATCACTTCGGTGACAGTCCGCGGATGTAGGGGCGCGTGCCGCGCGCTGATCGGCCCGTGATCCGGCCCGGATGACTCCAGTGCGGCACGCACCGCGACCGCTTGGGCCATTTCTTGCCGTCGGTCAGCTCTGCGCACGCCAGTCGAAGGAGTCGGCGGCCGGATCAGCTGGGCGGCCGTCCCGAGCGAGGATCAACCCACGATCTCGAAGCGCCGCAGGCTCTTGCGTCCGGTCCGCGAGCCCTGCAGCGCTAGGAGCTCGGCGTAGATGCCGCCGGTGGCGGCCAACTCGGCGGGGGTGCCGACTTCGTCGACGTGGCCGTCGGCGAGGGTGACGATCCGGTCGACCCCGGCGATGGTGGCGAGCCGGTGGGCGATGATCAGCGTCGTCCGGTCGGCCATCAGTTCGTCCAGGCCCTCCTGAACCAGCCGTTCGGCCTTGGAATCCAGGGAACTGGTGGCCTCGTCGAGCACGAGGATCGGCGCGTTCTTCAACAGCGCCCGCGCGATGGCGATGCGCTGCTTCTGGCCCCCCGACAGCTTGACCCCCCGCTCACCGATCTCGGCGTCGTAGCCACCCGGCAGGCCGATGATGAAACCGTGCGCGTGAGCCCGCCGGGCCGCATCGACGATCTCCGCCTCGCTGGCCTCCGGACGGCCGTAGGCGAGGTTCTCCCGGATCGTTCCCGAGAACAGCGACGGATCCTGGAAGACGATCCCCACCAGCGCCCGCAGCGCCTCCTGTGGCATCTCGGCGATGTCCTGGCCGTCCACGACCAGCTTTCCGGAACGCAACGGATACAGCCCGAGCAGCAGGCTGGTCAGCGTGGTCTTGCCGCCGCCGCTCTCGCCCACCAGCGCCACCCGCTCGCCTCGGGCGACGCTGAACGAGACGTCCTGCAGCACGTCGTCGCCCGTGCCGTACCCGAAGCTGGCCTGCTGGAACTCGAGGATCGGCTGGCCTGGCGCCGCCCGCACGGGCTCCCCGGGCAGTCCGGGGCTCCGCCGCGCCACAGCGGACGGCTCTTCGGGCTCGTCCATCACCGCCAGGTAGTCGGTCGAGCCGGTGATGGCTCGCTGCGCGGCATCGACCAGGTAGCTCATCATCGTGACGGGCGCCCGCGCCATCGTCACCAGCTGGATCAGCAGCACCATCACGCCGATGGTGAACCCGCCCTGCACGGTACCGGTGAAGATGATGACGTAGATCCCGAAGAAGATGACGTTCAGGGCGACCCCGCGCGCCACGTCCATGCGGTGCCAGAAGGCCGACTGCTCCCGCGTGATGGCCACGGTGGTGTCGTACTGCGTGGTGAAGTGAGACAGTTCGCGCTGCTGGGAGCCAAAACTCTTCACCACCCGGATCTGCCCGACCACTTCGGCGAAACGGCCGCCGGCGATGTCGAAGGCGGTGTTCTTGCGGCCTTCCAGCTTCTGCCAGCGCCGGCTCGTGATCATGGTCAGCCAGGTGAACACGGGGTAGATGGCAAGCATCAACAGGGCCAGCCAGGGCGAGTAGGTCGCGATGATCACCAGCGCCGCCCCGACCGTGATCAGCATCGGCAAGAAGTTGTTGGCGAAGGTGTTGAGGAAGGTGGTCGTCTCCGTGATCGAGCGCTGCAACCGCGAGATGATCGTTCCGGTGAGCTGGTTGTCGAAGTAGTCCTGCGGTAGCCGCAGCAGCTTCTCGAAGTACCGGCGCGACAGCAGCGAACGCAACCGGACCGCCATCAAATCACCCGCGTAGCCGCCCAGATTGCCGATGACCGTGTGGGCGATGTCGAGGGCCAGCAGCGCCACGGCCAGCCAGACCACGGCGGTCACGCTGCCCCCGGTGCCCGTCAGGGCAGCCACCACCTGATCGGTGGCGGCCTTGATCACGAACGGGACGCCAAGGCCGGTGGCCGCATTCAACACCGCGCCCCCGATGACGGCGACGTAGAGCGGCCACAACTCGGAAGCGAGTGCCAGGATTCGGCTCAGGGAGCGCATGGCCGCCCGCCTTCCGCAGGGATGATCAGGCCTTGATCGTCAGCTTGGCGTTGATCTGCGGCAATTCGACGAACGATTGACCGGGAGCCATCTTCAGCGGTGATCCGTCGGTGAGGGTGAACTGGAACAATTCGTACTCCGCGCCCTTCGTCCACGTCCCGGTGACGTACTTGCCACCGTGGAAGTAGTAGAAGCTGCCCTTGGTGTCAACGATGTCGTGGAAGGGCTCGTGGTGGGCGAAGTGCTGGCGCGCCCTGATCACCAGGACGTTGTCGGTGGCGACCCGGGTGCCGTCGGCGAGCACGTGCTTGCCCCAAGGCATGCTGCGAAGGTACCGGTTGCTGCCGGAGTCGTAGGTGTAGGTCATGTCGTAGGTGTGGCCGGCCTTCCACGGCACGGCGACCGTGCGGGCGTCCTTCCCGGCCACCTCGGTGCTGACCTCGTCGTCGGAGGCCGCCCACGGGAAGAAGTGCTGCTGCGGCCCCACCTGGAACTTCTTGGTCTGCTGGGCCAACGCCTTGGGGTGACACAGCACGGCTCGGTCGTAGTACTTGATCCCGCCGAGCGTGCGGACGCGGCTTCCGTCGATCGAGTACGAACCGGTGCCCTTGGTGGCCATGTAGGTCTTGGCGGACACCACATAGTCCTCGAACTGCTTGACGTAGCCAAGCACCCAGCCGGCACCGCCGGTGTTCCCGATGATGGCCGTGATCGGGCTGAGCATCGCCATGTCCACCGGCCGGACGGAACGTACCGGGCCGACGTCCTCGGCCATCTTGGTGTGGAAGATGGGCACCAAGCGGGTTCCTGACTGCCCTACCGCGGCCGGGTACCCGTCCAGTTGCACGTAGACGATGTCGGCCTTGTCGAGCCCCTTCTGCGGGTGCTCTCCCTTGTTGTCCGGCACCTTGACCGCGACCGCGATGTGGGCGGCGTCGTCGGCGTTCTTGAGCACCTTGCCGGTCAGTGGCCAGCGGGGGGTGGTGTCTTCGGTGGGCGTCGGGGTGGCCGATGGCGTCGTTGGCACCACGGGGGCGGTGCTGGGCACCGGGGCGGACGGCGGGGACGTGCAGCCGACCAAGGCGGCACCGGCGGTGCCCAAGGCGCCGATCATCGCGGACCTGCGGCTCACCGCGTCCATCAGGGGACCTCCTCGGTCAAGATTCGTGCGTCGCCCCTACCTGACGGCGCCGCCCCCATCGTAGAGGGCCTTCCCCAGACCAGGGCCGCGCCCCGCCCGCGTGACACGGCGATCACCCGGGAGCGAGGACGCTCAGACCTCGTAGTCCATGCAGGAGCGCGAGGTCCTCACCTGGGCGATGAACTGGCCGACGGCGACATGGTCGGGGTGGGTCGCGTACGCCCGCAGCGCCTCGGGGGACTCGAACTCGCTGTAGAGCGCGAGGTCGAAGTCGTGCTCGAGTGGATCCGTCCCGATCACGGGTTCGAACGCGCCCATGCCCGGCACCAGACCCTTCAGGGCGAGCAGGTCGGCCTGCACCTTGGCCAGATTGCTGGCCTTGTCGGCGCCGGCAGCCTCGTCGGCGAAGTTCCACAACACGATGTGCTTGATCATGGGTGCCTCATTCCTGCTTGGTGGTTCCATTGTGGCCGAGCGCCACCTCGTCGGCGACGGAGGACGGACCACCGGGCTCGCCGAGCCGAACCAGGTCGAGCAGTTCGTGCCACGCCTCGATCTTGGTCCGATGGCGGCCTTCGGAACTGCCGAGCGACTGCTCGGCGGAATCGATGCGTTGCCAGTCCCCCAGCGTCGACCACGTGATGCCGCGGGCCGCGAGCATCTCGTCCGGATTGTCGAGGCCAACCGACTCCGCCGCGGCCAGATCGTCCAGCAGCGCGGCGACGGTCTCAGCGGCGTCGGCCTTGTTGGTGCCGATCACTCCGATCGGGCCCCGCTTGATCCAGCCGACCGCGTACTCGCCGGGACGGATCGTGCCGTCCGAATCGCACACCCGTCCCGCCAGGTTCGGGATCCGTCCCGTCGCCTCGTCAAAGGGCACCCCTGGCAGCGGCACCCCCCGGTAGCCGATCGCCCGCAGCACCAACTGGGCCTCGACCACGGTTTCCAGCCCGGTGCCCCGCACCCGTCCAGGGCCCTCGGGCTCGGTGCGTTCCAGGACGACCGCTTCGACGTGGTGCTCACCCGCCAGCCGGACGGGCTGATGCCAGAACAGGAACCGCAGCCGGGCGCGAGGCTGTTCGACACTCCGTCCGGCGGCTTCGACCAGGGCCGCGACATTGGCGCGGGTGCGGCGGTCGAGGAGTGCGTCGTCGATGGCGGTCAGGTCGCAGCCGTCCACGCTGACGGCGAGATCGGGGGTGTTGAGCAGTTCCCGCAGTTCGGTGGTGGTGAAGCTGGCGTGTTCCGGCCCCCGGCGTCCGATCACCCAGACGTCTTCGACCTGATGCGTGGCGAGTTCGGCCAGGACCGGCAGCGGCATGTCCGTTCCGGACAGGGCGTCGGCGGTCTTCAGCAACATCCGCGCGACATCGATCGCGACATTGCCCACCCCGACCGTCACCGCGGTGCGGACCCCGTCGAGGTACTGCGGCTCGGCGTCCGGATGACCCGAGTACCAGGCGACGAACTCGCGTGCGGAGCGGCTGCCGGGCAGGTTCTCGCCCGGCACGTGCATCCGCCGGTCCTCGCTGGCGCCCGCCGCGTAGATGACCGCGTCGTAAGCGGTGGTGAGGTCGGCGACGCTCAGTTCACGGCCCAGTTCGACCAGCCCGAGGAACCGGACGCGGGGCGAGTCGAACACGTGCGCCAGCGCGGTCGCGATCGCTTTGATGCTGGCATGATCCGGGGCGACGCCGTAGCGCAGCAGGCCGAACGGGGCGGGAAGCCGGTCGAAGATGTCCACCAGCACCTCCACCCGGTCCTGGCTGACCAGCGACTGGGTCGCGAACAGCCCCGAGGGGCCCGAGCCGATGATGGCGATCCGCCGAGGCCCGGTCATCGCGTCCGCCCACTTCGGACGGGGCGGAGCGTCGCGCTGGTCTGGATCGGCTCACGCTGGCCGCCGACGTGGACCACCTCAGCTCCATCGACGGTGAGCTGGCTCGCGTAGCGCGTCAGGGCTTTGCTGACGGTGGGGAGTCGCTGCGACAGGTCCTGGGTCTCCGCGTCGGTTCCCGCCGCCGCGAGCCGCGGTTCAGAGACCACCTCCAGGAACCGGACGCGGGTGCGGCGCGCCGCGGCGACGGCGATGTGATGGCAGGCGACATGGTCGGGATGGCCGTAGCCGCCGAAGGAGTCGTAGCTGACCAGTACGTCAGCGCCGAACCACTCCTGATAGGCGGCGGCATCAGCGGCAGCCTCGTTCAGCGGGGCAGCGGTCAGGGCGTCGGGTCCAGCGTCCGGCCCGGGGCCGGCCACGCCCGTGGTCAGCCAGACCATGCCCGAGTCGGTGTAGCGGCGCCGCGGCCGGTCGGGTTCGCGCGCGGGTGGGTCGCCCAGGAAGGCATGGCGGTGCACCCCGAGCACAGCGAGAGCCCCGGCCAGTTCGGCCTCCCGCCACTCCACCAGATCCCGGCCGTAGGCCACGCCCGCGACCACGTCACCACGCTCCCCTCGGGTGGCCGTCAACACCCCTACTTCCACACCGTCGGCCACCAACTCGGCGATCAGGGCGCCGGTCGCCAGCGTCTCGTCATCGGGGTGGGCGTGCAGGAACAGCACGCGCCCCACGCCGCTCAGGTATCCCATGCGTCATCCCGTCCCAGCAGATGCTCGTAGACGGCGACCAGGCGGGCCACCGACCACGTCCAGACAAACCGGCGGGCGTGCACGCGCGCGACGATGCCCATCCGTTCCAGCAGGCCGGGTTCGGTCAACAGTCTCGTGATCGCCAACCCCCAGTCCTCCGGCCGGCGGGAGTCCATCAGCTGGCCGGTTTCGCCGTGGGCCACCGCCTCCCGCAGTCCGCCCGCGGCCGCTGCGATGACCGGCGTGCCGCTCGCCTCGGCCTCCAGCGCCACCAGCCCGAAGGTCTCGGAATGGGACGGGACCAGGACGATGCGGGCCCAGCGCATCAGCTTGGCCAGCGTCGGACGGGGCTGCGGGCCGACGAAGGTGACGTCGTCGCTCAGGCCGAGCTCGTCGACCAGCCGGATCAGTTTCTGTTCGTAGGCGCTGAAATCGGCCGACACGTCCCCGGCGACCACGAGGTGCGGACGGATGTCGGCCGGCACGTGAGCCATCGCGCGGATCGCGAGATCGGGGCCCTTGAGGGGCTGCAGCCGGGCCGCGAACAGCAGGTAGCCGCGCGGCAACTCCCGTCCGGGAGGGCAGCACCAGGGCTCCTCGTCCGCGGTCAGTGGACGGAACAGCGTCGTGTCCACCCCGGGCGAGATGATGCGCACCCGCTCCGGCTCGGCCCCACACCGTTCGATGACAGTTCGCGCCTCGGCGGCGCTGATGGCCACCACGGCCTGGGACTCGCGAGCGACCATCGCCTCACCGGGGACCCTGGCCGGCGACTCGGCCGGTTCTCCCTCGGCCAGCGGCGATCCCGGCAGGGCGGCCACCGAGTGATAGCTCTGCACGTGCGGTATCCCCCAGGCCCGGGTGTGAGGCAGCGCGGCCACGCCGGACATCCAGTGGTGCGAATGCACGATGTCGTACGGGCCCAGCTGGCCGAAGCCAGCGGAGAACTCCTCGATGTGGGCATCGATCTCGCTCTTGGGCAGCGGAGTGGTCGGACCGGCCGTCAGGTGGCGCAGCCACACCCCGGGGCTCAACTCCATGACGTCCGGGTCGTCCGGCGAGGCGCGGCGGGTGATCAACTCGATGTGGTGGCCCATCGCAGCGAGGGCATCGGCCTGCGCGCGCTCCACGACGTTCAGCCCCCCGGCGTCACCAGACCCTGGCTGCATGGCCGGGGAGGTATGGAGGGAGACGAACGCGATTCGCAGCGGCACGAGCTGAGCTTAGTGGGGTGCGGCCCCGTGGCGTCCCTCGCTGCTTGGGCGGCGGAACCGGCAACCGTCCGGCGTGAGACAGTGGCCCGGTGAATCGTTCGAAACCCAACCCCAACCTGCTGTTCCTGGCGATCCTCGCCGGGCTCGGCATGGTGGGACCGTTCTCGATCGACACGATCTTCCCGGCCTTCGGCGCCCTGGGCGCCGAGTGGGGCGTCTCCGAGCTGGCCCTGCAGCAGCTGGTGAGCGTCTATCTGCTGTCGTTCGCGGTGATGAGCCTGCTGCACGGCCCGCTGTCGGACGCGTTGGGGCGCAAGCCCGTGATCATCGGCGGCACGATCCTCTACACCCTGGTTTCCATCGGCTGCGCCCTGTCGCCCACCTTCACCGTGTTGCTGGTATTCCGCGCCCTGCAGGGGGTGAGCGCTGGAGCCGGCCAGATCATCAGCCGCGCCATGGTGCGCGACGTCTATTCCGACGCCCAGGCGCAGCGGACGATGAGCCACATCGCCATGATCTTCGGGCTGGCCCCGGCGCTGGCACCCATCGTGGGCGGCTGGATCCTCGGCGCCGGGAACTGGCGCGACATCTTCTGGTTCCTGGCGGCGTTCGGCGGCGTGTTGCTGGTGCTGGTCGTGTTCTGGATGCCGGAAACGCATCCCGCCGCCAATCGGACCCCGTTCAGCGTGCCGCAGCTGACCGGCAGCCTGCTGCAGGTGTGGCGAGACCGGAATGGGCGCCGCTTGGCCTTCACCGGCATGTTCAACTTCGCCGGCATGTTCCTCTACATCAGCTCGGCGCCGCTGTTCGTGGTGACGCTGCTCGGCAAGGGTGACCAGGACTTCTGGATCCTGTTTCTGCCGCTGATCTCTGGCATGGTGATCGGTTCCTGGGCGAGCGGACGGTTGGCTGGACGGATCTCCGGACGTCGGCTGGCCACCCTCGGCTACGCGATCAGTACCACGGGCGCGATGGCGAACCTGGTGCTCAGCCTGCTGCCGGGCACTCAGGGCCTGCCGTGGTCGGTGGCGGCCCTGCCGGTGTTCTCGTTCG
>JBAVKY010000006.1:0-4400 GCA_049688555.1 Propionicimonas sp. | reverse complement strand
CACCGGGAGTTGCTTCGCGTTACCTCCGGTCGCCAGCGATACGTGCGGTAACCACCTCCCAGGTTCGTAATGGTGATGAAGGTCAGCCCCAGATTCCGCGACAGCCTCAGCGACAGCCTGCTGACGGCGGGCAAGATCGGCGTTGACCGCTACGGCCAGCGACGCCCGTCCGCGGGTGAACGCCACGATGCCTGGGAGCGACAGCCGGAACGCCTCTCCGGGAGGGATCGGGACCAGGGAACGGAGCACCTCTTCCAGGTCCCACCGGCGTGCGACCGCCAAGGACAGGTGGGGACGGTGTTGGCGGTGGGTGTGGGTCAGCAAGGTAGGAACGCCTCGGGCTTCCAACCGCACCCACAGTTGGCGCACCAGGTGGTCCCCGGCGGAGTCGAACAGCAGGCAGACAGCCAACGCCATGACCACCATGATGCCGCCTGCGACATACCAGCTGTGACTCCGCTCACACGGTGTCGGTGGCTGTCCGGAAGTCGGAGGCTGTCGGGAAGAGGAGGCCGATGCCGCCCCGAAGAGTGCCCCTTCTCATTGTCTGCGAATCAGCGCAGGTCGTTTCCGAGGCGTCCGTAGCGTTGGAGCAGTGCGGGCATGCCGTAGCGCAGGGTCTCGTAGGCGGCCAGGTCGGCGTCTGGGACGATGATCCGGTCCTCGGTCTTCTCGCCACGCAAGAGGTCGTAACCGGCGGCCAATGAGTCGACGGCGCCGAGGGCGTAGGCGCCCAGGATCGCCGCGCCCAGTCCGGATCCCTCGGCGGATCCGGTGACGACTAGGGGCCGGTTCAGCACGCCGGCGACGACGTCGCGCCACAGCGGCGAGCGGAAGACCCCGCCGGTGGCCCGTACCTCCTCGACCCGGGCGATCATCCGCAACCGTCGCAGGATCGTCGAGAGCTGCAAGGCGACACCCTCGACGCCCGCTCGGATGAAGTGCGCCGGGGTGTGCGGACGACGCACGTGCAGGAACGCGCCGCGGATTTCGGCGTCCCACAGGGACGCGCGTTCGGACACCAGGTAGGGGATCATGACAAGCCCGTCGGAGCCGGCCGGGATCGCTTCGGCGAGCCTGCACGCCTCGGCGTCATCGCAGTCGGGGGCGAACGTCTGGGTGAGCCAGCGCTGCACCATTCCGCCGTTGCTGATGGCGCCGCCGGACACCCAGGTGTCCCGGGTGAGGGCGTAGCAGAACAGCCCGGACACCACCGCTGGGTTGCGGACGACCATCCGCAGCGCGCCGCTGGTACCGATCGACAGGCCGGCCTTGCCGGGCTCCATCGCCCCAGTGCCGAGGTTTCCCAGGGGCCCGTCGCCGGCACCGACGACGACCGGCGTGCCCTGCCGCAGCCCGGTCGCGGACGCCGCGGCCGCCGACAGGTTCAGCACCGCGGTCGTGTCCAGGATCTCCGGGAGTTGTTCGGGGCGTACCCCTGTGACCTCGATGGCCTCGGGGTTCCAGGCGCGAGCTTCCATGTCGATCATCCCGGAGCCGGAGGCCGTGGACAGCTCGGTGGCGATCCGCCCGGTGAGCACGAACAGGACCCAGTCCTTCAGGCCGAGCCAGTGTGCCGCGCCAGCGTGCAGATCGGGTGCGTTCTGCCGGAACCACACCAGCTTGACCAGCGGCGACATCGCGTGGGTCGGCGTCCCGGACGTGTAGTGCAGTCGCGGGCCGGTTGAGTGTTCGTTGAGGTGCTCCGCCTGTTCTGCGGCTCGCGAATCGGCCCAGGTAATGAGCTCGGTGAGGGGCTGCCCGTCCGCGTCCAACCCCACCAGCCCGTGCATCGCCGAGCTGACCGAGATGCCGAGGACGCGGCGAGGATCGACCTCGGCGACAGCGTCCCGCATCGCCTGCAGGACGCCGTCGGCGATCGCTGCCGGCTCCTGGACGTGCCAGCCGGGACGCGGCCCCAGCAGCGGGTACTCCCGGGACGCGGTCAGCCGCACCGCACCGTCGAGGGAGAACAGGGACGCCTTCGCCGCGGTCGTGCCCACGTCGAGGCCGAGGATGATGTCGGGGCGTTCGGTCACGGTGATTCCAATCATCGAGGGGGACTCTGGGCACTCCCCGCCGCCCCCAGGCCGCCGACCTGAAGACGCAGGATGCCGCTGCTGCTGGGCCTCAGGCCACCGTCACCGTCGCGGTGTGGACGTCGTCACTGCTCGAGGTGCCGACGTAGACGATGAAGTCGCCCCTGGGCACGATGAACGCGCGCTCGGCGTCCGACCAGACCGACAGCGGATGGTTCGTGGTCGAGGGGTCGACCGTGATGGTCACCCGTGTCGTCTCGCCCGGCTCGAGGAAGACCTTGGCGAAACCGACGAGGCGCTTCGGCGGCTGCTTCGGTGAGGGGACACCGAGGTAGACCTGGACGACCTCGGCCCCGGCCATCTTGCCGGTATTGCCCACCGACGCCTCGACGACGACCGGCTGGGTGCCGTCGTTCGTGGTGCCGGTGACCTCGACGTCCGAGACCAGGAACGTCGTGTACGACAGGCCGAAACCGAACGGGAACAGCGGTTCGATGCCTTGGGCTTGGTGCCAGCGGTAGCCGATCTCGCGTCCCTCGGAGTACGTGATCGTGGGGAATCCCTCGCCGGCGTCGACACCCGGGTAGCGCTCGGGCCGGCCGGCGTAGATGGTGTCGTCATCGCTGCGCGGGTAGGTCGTGGGCACCTTGCCCGACGGGTTGACGACACCGAACAGCAGGTCGGCGACGACATGGCCGTCCTCGGCGCCTTGGTTCCACGCCTCCAGCACGGCCGGCGCGCTGTCGAGCCAGGGCATGAGCACTGGGCTGGCGTCCTTGAGCACGACGACGGTCTGCTCGACCAGGCCGAGGAGCGCCGAGACCATGGCGTCCTGCCGGTCGAACATCGCGATCGAAGGCCGGTCGGCTCCCTCGGTCGCCACGACGCCAGCCATGAGGATGAGCGTGTCGGCGTCCCTCGCTGTTGCGACGGCCTGATCGAGGTTGGACAGGTCGCGGGCGACGGTGAACTTCTCAACGGTTGCGCTCGAGCCGAGGCTGGCGAGGACGTCGCGCATGCCGTCGACCGGGGTCACCGTGTAGAGCGGGATCACCTTGGACGAGCCGCCGCCACCCTGGCAGGCGTCGTCCACGAAGTCCTTCTGGCCGACGATCAGGACGCGGCCGGCGGACGCGGCATCCAGCGGCAGCAGTCCGCCCTCGTTCTTGAGCAGGACCGCGCACTGCTCGCCGATCCTTCGCGAGCGGGCGCCGTTTCCCGCGGCGTCGATCGCGGTCGGCGCGTAGGGGCGCTCGAACTGCCCGAACCGGAACATCTGCGTGAAGCGGCGCACGAGGGCGCGGTCGACGGTTTGGATCTCCAGGCTGGTGTCATGCAACGCGGCCTCGACGTTGGTGGCATTCAGCCACTTCGCGTCGGGCATCTCGTGATCCATGCCCGCATTCAGCGAGGCAGCGCAGGATCGACACGACCAGAAGTCGCTCTGGACGTAGCCCTCGAAGCCCCATTCGCGGCGCAGCACGTCGTTAAGCGTGTAGCGGTTCTCGGTGGCGTACACCCCCCGCACACGGTTGTAGGAACTCATGATGGCGGCGATATCGGCATCCTTGACCAACATTTCGAACGGCAACAGGTAGAGCTCGCGCAGCACGTCCTCGTCGATCTCCACGTTGGTCCGGAACCGCTCGTACTCCTGGTCGTTGACGACGTAATGCTTGGCCATCGCGATGACGTCGTGCGCCTGGATCGCCTGGGTGACCGCCACCCCCATGACGCCGGACAGGTAGGGGTCTTCGGAGAAGTACTCGAAGTTGCGGCCGGCGATCGCGGTGCGGTGCAGGCAGACACCCGGGCCCTCCAGCACGTGCTGGCCCAGCGCTGTGGTCTCGTCGCCGATGATGTCGCCGTACTCCGCGGCCAGTCCCACGTCGAAGCCCGCAGCCAGCGCAATCGTCATCGGCAACGCGGTGGCGGGCGGCGAGGGCGTCCCATCCCCCATGCCGACCCCGACCGGGCCGTTGGTGATCCGGAACCGCGGGATGCCGAGTTCCTCGTTCGCAACAACGTGACGCTCGACCCTGATCTGGGCGGCGAGCTGCTCCATCTCTTCCGCCGTGGTCGCCTGGGTGGCCATGCCGTAGATGTCGATGGTCGCCATCGCCCCGTGCAACTGCTCGATCTTCTGCTCGAGCGTCATCGCCGCGACCAGATTCTGCGCGCGCTCGCGGGGGGTCAGGGTCTGGTCGAGCCAGGGACGGTCGGATTCGGTCATGGGTGGCTCCTGTATCGAGAGAACTGGTGCCAGCCTCGCGCATGCGCCCCTGGATCCCGACAAGTTGCCGCCAGTTGCCCCAACGCGCCGATCGGACCCAGCCGCACGGATGCCGCGCCGTATCAGCC
>JBAVKY010000005.1:0-7314 GCA_049688555.1 Propionicimonas sp. | reverse complement strand
GCCAGGAAGACTGCCTCGGCCGGGTGCAGGGCGATCTGGATCAGTTCGGCGACGCCGTCCGCGACCTGCTGGCCGAACGCGTGGGCCGGCAGGTTCTTCACTCGTTCGTACTCCGAGGGCAAGCTGTTCAAGGCATGGCCGGTGAGAACCCGATCAAGCAGGACGGTGTACCAGCGGCGGGCCTCCTCGGCGGCACTCGCCCCGAGCTGAAACTCCGCAACGGCCACCTCGAGCGGCTGGGTCAGATCGTCATCGAGGGGGTAGCCGGAGTACACGGTCTCGTAGTGCAGATCGAGCACGAACAGCCGCAGCGCGAACTCGTCGGCGTGCAACTCCAGCCCCGCATGCGGACGACCGACCACCGTAATGCCGTAGGGAGCGGCCTGCTCACGCAGCCGAGCCAGATCCACAATGGCGGTCGACCGACCGATCGACATCTCGCGGGACAGCTCCTCGGTGAGTACCGGCCCCTCGGCCCGGATGAGCCGCGCGAGGGCATACCCCACGCGGGTCATCGGGTCGTTGAATGATCTGGTCGCATCGACCAAGTCCGCACGGAGTTGGGCGTAGCGATCCCTGTCGACCACCCAGAGGCGGTAACGCCCCTTGTCAAGACGGACTGACGCGGCTCCGGCCAAGACCATGTTCAAGTCCTGCACATCGTTGTCGAGCGTCTTGGCGCCCACCCCCAGTCGCTCCAGGAGGATCTCTGGGTGGGCAGAAAGACGCCGCTCCAGATGGAGGAGGATCTCTGCTCGACGGTTCACGGAATCAGCATCCCTTGCAGTTGGCGGGCTGGGTGGCGGTCAGGTTCTGAAGCGGCGGAGTTGTGCTTCAGCCCCGGGACTTTCCGCCGGTGATGGTGACGGTGGTTCCGGTGATGTAGCTGGCACGGTCGGAGGCGAGGTAGCAGACCAGGTCGGCGATCTCGTCGAGCTTGCCGGGACGGCCGATCGGGATGACCTTGGCGTAGTCCGGGGACAGATTGTCCACCGTCGTGTCGCGCGTGTACGCCAACGCCTCGTTGTAGGCCGGGTTACGCAAGCCGGTCGGCTCCAGGATGCCGGGGGCGACGCCCACGACCCGGATCCCCAACGGCCCCAGCTCCTTCGCCCACGACAGCGTGAACCCGTTCACCGCCGCCTTCGACGCCGAGTAGGCCGACTGGCCCTTCGAACCCTCCGAGCCAGCCTCGGAGGTCACGTTGACGATCGTGCCTGCGCCGGCCTTGACCAGCCGACGGGTAACCGCCTGCGCGACCAGGAACGCACCGCGGACGTTGACCGCGAACATGAAGTCGAAGGCCTTGACGTCGAGTTCGTACTGGGGTCCCTCACCCTTCACGTCGACCAGCAGACGCGGGACGTTGACCCCGGCGTTGTTGACCAGCGTGGTGACCTCACCCAGCTCGCCACACACCCGGGCCACGGCGGCCTCGACGGAGGCTGGGTCGGTGATGTCGACCTTGTAGGTGCGGGCACCCGTCTCGGCGTCCAGCCCATCCTCAACCGACAAGTCGAAAACCGCCACCGACGCGCCGGCGGCGCGGAGCCCCTGCACGACGTGCTTACCAATGCCCGAAGCGCCGCCCGTCACAATGACGTTCTTTTCCTCCAGCGCGAGCCAAGTGTCTGACATCCAATACCCTCCATTACCATCGAGTACTATTGAGTGGGATCGGAACTTGGAGTTCCGTCAACCTCTTGTCTCGACGATAGTGGGAGTGATTCCCGCACGTAAGGCCTGAACAGTTCAGTCGATTTCCCGCGAAAAGAAAGAAGACAAACAAATACCCGGCACGCAGGTACCGGGCATTGGCTCAGGGCGGACACCCACGGAACTCGGTCATCTCGTTCCGCTGCGTGCGTACAGCATCACCCAAGCGCCACGTCCTCGGCGGCAAACCAATTGCAGGGCGACTTCCATCGTCCAGCACGGACATGACGACCCGGACCGGACCTGAGTCGGGCGGAGTCATAAGGTGGTCCACGATGCAGGATGCGTCCCTTCACGCGGAGGTGACCGATGACGGAAGTGACCATCGATGAGTGGGGCAGGCCTAGACCCCCGTTCGCCGGAAACGAGGTCGCCACAATGCTCGGCTTCCTGGACTACCAGCGGGCCACGCTGGAGTGGAAGACCCGTGGGTTGAGTGACGACCAGTTGCGGATCGAACTGCCGCCGTCGACGATCACCCTCGGCGGTCTGCTCAAACATTTGGCGCTAGTGGAGGACCAGTGGTTCACCCGCAGGGTCGCGGAGCGCCCGATGCCGGAGCCGTGGCGCAACGTCGATTGGGAGGTTGCCCACGATTGGGAGTGGCACAGCGCGGCCGCGGACACCGGTGAGGAGCTTCGGGCGCTGTGGGTAGCGGGGGTGAAGCGCTCGCGTGCCGTCGTGGCCGAGCAGCTCGCGGGTGGGGCCGCGGCGGGGCTGGCGGCTACGCACGCCGCGTGGGGTGGACGCGCGAAGGTGTCGCTGCGCTGGGTGATGATGCACCTGATCGAGGAGTACGCCCGCCACAACGGTCACGCGGACCTGCTGCGCGAGTCGATTGACGGCCAGACAGGCGAGTAGGTAGCTGAGGACCCGCTACCACCCCGGGCCCGAAGGGTCCACCGTGGGGCTGTCGGAGGGGGGCGTCCTTGGGCTACTCGAGTCCACTGCCGCGGCGGGCAGGGACCGCCACCAGTTGAGGGCGGCAGCGGCCGCCCGTTCGTGTCGCGCCTCCACCTGGAACAGACGTTCCGCGATCACGGTGCCGTCCACCAGGCCCGCGTCGCGGAGTGCCCGCACGAAGTTGAGATCCTTCTCGCGATGGGCGCACAGCTTCGCCACGCATAAGTCCTCCTTGTCCAGACACCAACCGATGAACTGTGGTCGTCCCGAGGGCGCGGCCGTGTTGGCGTTCTGGACCCGGACCAGCCTGTCCCGCCACCCGGTAGGCAGAACTGTCGTGTCGAGGTCCACGCCGTCGATGCTGAACCCGTGCTGTTCCTCGAATGGCGACCACTCCCCGGCGACGCCCTCGATCAGGTCGGCCAACTCGGCGCTCTCAGCGTTGCTGGCCGCGATCGGCAGCACGTCGACCTCGACCGACATCGTCGCCTCGACCGGCAGTTCTTCCTCGCCGTAGCTGCCCAAGATGGCCTGCGATCCCACGATGATCACCGCCGGGTGCCCGATGATCTGACACGCCGCCCGGATCGCGTGCTCCAACTGCGCCCGCCTCATGAGCCGACCCTCTCCATGACCGTCGAGCGCTCTTCCTGCGGCAATAGGCCACCAAGCGGTGACACCTCCCGCATCTGGACCGAATCGGTGTCCAAACCGGTCATCACCCTCCGCAGCCCGGCTACGTCACGCCGCTCCACCAGCAGCTCCCAACGATCTAGGTTCGACACGTGCGGCTCGCCCCGCATCGTGAGCCGCAACCGCTCCAGGTTGCGCCTGATGGTCGGGAGCCAGGTTCCCAACACGTCAGGATCCAAGTGCGTCGCTAGTTGCCGGTGGAGGCGCCAACTCCGTTGACCGGACCGGCCCAAGTCCACCCGGACCGGGCGTCGCACCACCTCCAGCCGATAACCCAGGCACGACAGCAGCCGATTCAACATGTCGTCGCTCATCTCGATCCGCCCCGACAGGAAATGGCTGATGCTCGGCTGACGAACCCCACTCATCCGCGACAACTGCGACTGGGACACACCCGTCTCGGTCATCACGTCCCGCAGGAGGTCCCGACCACCACCCATGAGTCAACTATAGCATTTTGTGCTATGACACGGGCTGGTCTGCATTGGGCTGGTCAGTCCTGGATGGTGATGGTGGATCCGATGGTGAGGTTGGGTGCGGCTCCTTGGACGTGGAGGGTGCCTTCGAGTGCTGGTTGGGTGGCGCTGTCGAAGTTGATGGTGATGTGGCCGAGTCCGTCGAGGTTTTTGCGGACGAGGCTGCCGACGGCGGTGACAGGGTAGTCGGCGCCGTCGAGGACCAGGTGCATGCCGGGGGTGATGTCGGCGGTGGTGGGGTTCATCACGATGGTGTAGCAGTAGTCGGCGAGCGCGGCGGGGGCGTTGTCGCCGAACAGGATGTACATCCCTTGCTCGGCGAACATGGCGGCCTCGCCGCCGATTCCCTGCACGGTGGTGGCGAAGATCTGGGTCATGGGTGGTCGGCCTTTCTTGATGAGGGGAGTGTGGCACGGTGGGCCCCCGGCGGGTGTGCCGGGGGCCCAGGGGTGGGTCAGACGTACAGGCCGATGGAGGCCAGCCACGCCACGGCGACCCGGGGTACGCCGTTGACGAAGCGTGAGTACAGCACGGACGGGACGCCGATCTCGACGGTCTCGACCTCGGCCTCGGCCAGGCCGAGGGCGACGGGGATGAAGTCACAGCCGTTTTGGGTGTTGATGGCGAACAGTGCCGGCAGGGCGAGGCTGGGATGGATCGCACCCTTGCCGATTTCGACACCGATCAGGGTGCCGATGATCTGTCCGATGACGGCGCCAGGGCCGAGCAGCGGGGACAGGAACGGCAGCGAGCAGATGAACCCGAGGATGATCAGGCCGAGACCGGACCCGACCAGCGGGGTCAGGAAGCTGGTGAACCAGGTACCGAACCCGGAGGCGTTGATGATGCCGATCAGCATGGCCACGAAACCCATGAACGGCAGGATCGTCGTCAGCAGGGTCTGGATGGCGTCACGACCGGCCTGGTAGAAGATCGCGACGACCCGGCCGGCGCCCAGCCCGATCTTCTCCAACCACGTCTTGTTCCGCTTCGCGGCCAGAGTCTCGGAAATCTTCTTATCCGAGGAGTAGGCAACCTTCTCCGGCCCCGCATCAACCGTGCTACCACCGGCGGCTGCACCCCCGGCTACTGCTGCAGCCCCGACCGCCGCCTTCGCGGCCTGATCGGTCGCCTCATCGGCAAGCGTGACGTTGACCGAACCGACGGCCGACACGTAGATGCCCTCATGGATGTGCTGCGCCAACGGGCCGGCTTTACCGGTGGGCATCACGTTGATGGTCGGGATGCCCTTCTTCGGGTACAGCCCGCACCGCAGCGTGCCGCCACAGTCGATGACCGCGACCGCGACCTCGTCATCGGGAACCGCGGTGCTGAAACCGTTGACCGGGATCGCGCCGCTCAGTTCAGCGATCCGATCGACGACGTCGGGCCGCTGCCCGCCACCGACGATGTACAGAATCTTGTTCTTCGTTGCGGTCGGGGTGATCGTGAGCGGGCCGCCGTAGCCGCCGCTGCCGCGCCGCACGACGATGGTGTTGTATGTCATGTCGTTCTCTCTCTTAGTCTCGGGCGGGCTCAGTGGTGCGCGAGTTCGGTCTTCAGCGTGATGCCCTGCTGCTTCTCCACCCAACGGGTGATGAAGTCGGTGCTCCAGCCGGAGACGAAGTTCATGACCAGGCCGACCAGCATGTAGCGGATGGCCAGCGGCGCGGTCGGCAGGCCCAACGTCATGACACCGTTCGCGATACCCAGCCAGATGAACAACTCACCCGGGTTGATGTGCGGGAACACACCGTTGCTGGTGTGACAGAACTGCATACCGGCCGCCGCGTACGACGGCTTGTACCGCTCCGGCAGGAAACGTCCCAGCGACAACATCATCGGGTTCGCCAGCATGAACGCACCGAAGAACGGCAGGATCATGTAACGCGAAATCGGGTTACCGCCCGCCTTGATGGCGAAACGATTGATACGGTCCTCACCGATGATCGCAATCAGCGAGTTCATCGCGATGAGGAGCATGAGGATCAACGGGATGATACCCGTCATCCAACTGATGAAGACTTCGCCGCCAGCCCTGAACAGGTTGACGAACCACTCGGCAGCAAAAACCAAGAAATCCATTGTGTGACTCCTTACGTGCGGACCACGCGGGAAGCGTGGGGTGCCCGAGAAATAGTGCCCCGTGCCCGGCGGAAACGTGCCAGGAGACGAGTGAAAGGACCGGGCGGATCCTCAGGAACTTCACCGAGCTGAACCGCGAGCCAGTTATCACGCGCATTCAACACAGCCAAACGGAGGCCCTTCGGGAGCCGCGCCAACGGCCCCTCAGTGACCCTGACAATGCCCACCCCGTCAAAACCCACCAGCGGCTTGAACCGGGCCAGGACAGTAAGACCCGACAACGACCGGGCCTCCCTGATCACTCCCTCATCATCAACGAGGAACAACGCGATCGAACCAGCACTCAACGCATTCTTACGCTTACCAATCGCCACCTTCCCACGCCTACGCAACCCCCCATAGGTCCTAGCGAAATCCTGCAACTGGAAAACCGAAAACCCAACCTGCGCCAAATACGAAACACCCAAAATGACGATCAGAAACCAATAATTCATCGTCAGCCCTTCTTGAAGTAGTCGGGGTTGTTGGCCATATACAGAAAGAACTGTTCGTACGAGGTGAGCCGTGAGATCCGGTTAAGCCCGTTGCGGTCGGCGGCCAGCCTGATGATTTCGTCGTAAACGTCGACCAGGATGGTGTCGTCGTAATCCGCCTTTTCTGGTACGCCCATGAGGACGATCATCCGCAGTCCCTCGGCGCCAGCCGCTCGCGGGATCACCCCGACCGCGAGGATGACGCGCGTGGAGCCGCCGGACAGCGTGGCGTGAGGGAAGGCGATCTGCGGGTCCAGCGCCATCGTGGCGCGCTGCTCCCGTTCGACCAGGCGCGCCCGGAACTCCTCGTCCACTAGGCCGAGGAAGATGAGGCGGTCGATCATCACGTCCAGGTTCCGCCGGTATTCCAGGCCTGGATCGAGAGTGATGAATCGCTCCCGGTCCAGCAGCGAGGCCAGCAGCGAGCGCGAGCCTGCCCCCAGCGGGATGTTGGCCTGGCGGTCGAAGCGGAGCCGGTTGATGTGCCCGAGCAGTTCGTCCCGGTCAAACACCTCGGCGAGGCGGATCACCGCCGAGGTCGTCGTCAGGGGCTCGATCGTCGTGGTGACGACGAGGTCGAACGTGTCCAGGGTCTCCGGGAAGGCCTCGTCGAGGGAAAGCAGCGTGTACTGGGTCGACTCGGCCATGATCTTGGCGAGCTGAAGTTGCACCAGGCGCGCCGAGACGCGTCCGACCGGGGTCACCACAGCCACCCGATACGCGGGGGTGCTGGAAGTGCGCCGCTCCTCGAGGAACACCTGGAAGTAGCTGGCGATGAAGCCGAGCTCATCGTCGGTCATCTTCAGATCCAGCTCCCGCTCGATGAGCCGGGACGCGATCGTCGCCATCCGGTAGGCCACCGGATACGCCGAGCGCAGGTCGGCCGGCGCCCGGTCTGGTGCCCTCAC
>JBAVKY010000004.1:0-3323 GCA_049688555.1 Propionicimonas sp. | reverse complement strand
GTTCAACTGGTCCTCCCCGGACGAGTGGACCCGAAAAATGCACGTGCGGAACTTCCGCCGCCTGCTCGAGATCGCCAACGACCTCGAAGTGCCGATGATCGCCACCGAGCTGTCCGGCGACCCGAACCGGCCGAACGAGTGCGAGTGGGCCTTCTATGCGTCGATCGAGGAGCTGGCTCCCGACTTCGAGAAGTACGGCATCACCTGCACGGTCGAGGCTCACCCCTACGACTTCGTCGAGACCAACTCGCGCGTGGTCGACATCGTCCATGGCGTCAACAGAGACTGGTTCAACTACGAGTTCTGTTGCGCCCACGCGTTCCACCTCTCCCAGGGCGGCACGGACGTGCGGTCGATGTTGGAGTACGCCGGCGACAAGCTCGCCCACGTACACATCGCCGACGTGTTCAACCACGTGGCCAACGTGGGTAACCGCTACATCGTCAATCCACCCGGGGTGGACGCACGGATCCACCAGCACAACGAGATCGGCAACGGCGAGGTCCCCTGGGACCAGGTGTTCGGCTACCTGCGTGAGACCAGCTACGACGGACCGGTGTCGGTCTGTGTGTTCGGCTGGGAGGAGCAGGCCGACGCCATCCACATCAGGATGCGCGAACGGATCGAGAAGGAGCTGGGAGCCTGAGCGAGGGCGCCTGAGCAGCACCGCTTGAACAACGGCCGACCGGGGAACCATTCCCGGTCGGCCGCTGCGGCGGTGGGCTGGCCAGGGGTTGGGCTGACTCAGGGGTGGGCGCGCCCAGCGGTGGGCCGGCTCAGAGCTGTTCGCGCGGCCAGCGGCCTCAGGGCTGTTCGCGCAGCCAGCGGCGCAGGTGCCAGGTGGCCTTCACGTCGTCCTCGTTGTACTCCAGCACCCGGGTGCGGGCCCGCTCGCGGGTTGCTGCGGACGGGGCATTCACCGCGTCGGCGAACCAGTGCATGCTGTTGAGGCCGCCGGGGTCTTCGTCGCGCCAGGCGAAGCCGGCCCCGTGGGTCGCCACGACTTTCAAGCTGAGGCCGTTGGTGCCGAAGAAATTCGTCCGCACGATGCCGAACAGATCCACGAAGTTGGTCTGGGCGTACTCCAGCGCCCAGGACAGCGACGGGTGATCGCTCGCATCAGCCAGCCGCGCGATCCTGGTCACTTCGTAGTCGGAGTAGTGATACACCAGCGCCTCCGCCTGGGCCACGCGGTCGCGCAGCCAGCTGAGGGCCGCCACGGCGAGCGCGGTTTCGCTGGCCGCGTCCAGGGTGGAGAAGTCCGAGAACTGCCGGTAGCCCAGTTCGCCGGTGGCTGGATCGGACACCCAGAAGCCCCACAGGTAGACCCGGTCGTCCCAGGAGGTCTCGATATCGACGTCGATCTCGAGCGCTGCCGCGGGAACCGGAATCGGGTCGGTGCCGGTCCGCTCCAACTGAACGCCATCGACCAGCAGCACGGAACGTCGCTGCGCCAGCCTCAGCCGGTCTTCTCCCCCCAGCCGGTGGCTCACGTGCGGTAGATAGGTCGGCAACAGAGTCTCTAGGTCGGCCTTGGCCAGGTCGGCCACCGTCGAGATGCCGGCCCGCCGCAGCGCGGTGATCTCGTGGCTGTCCAGGGGGGATTTGCTGATCCGCAGGCTGAGGTCGTCGTCGTCCAACTGGGGACGGCAGACCTCCCACCAGGGGCACCAGTTGCACTCGCGAGTGACGATGGGCGCTAACAAAGCAGGTTCACCGGGTGCCAGAGTGCTGGCCCGCTCGGCGATTCGCACGCGCTCGGCGAACTCGGTGTCGTAGCGGTGCAGGGCCGAGACGGGGGCGTCGCTCGCTGTGTCCTGCCCCCCCGCCGGAGGGACGGCCGGCTCGCTCAGGTCGAGCCAGACCGCCGGACCAGGGGCGCCGCCGGTCTCGTCCGTGCCGATCGCCACGGCCCACGGGGTTCCGGCCTCGGCCAGGCCCGCAGCCTCCAGCATGCGGTGGAAATGCGCGAGGTGCAGCGCGTTCGAGTGGCGCCAGTGCCAGCGGTAGCGGTATCCCTGAAGGGTTTCGCGGTGTCGCAGGTCGTTCACGGGCGAGGCCACCAGTGCGGTGTCGTCGCGGCGGACGTCCAACAGCTTCTGGAACCTGACCAGGCCAGGCACATAGCCCGAGGTGTGGCGGATCAGTAGGTCGGGGCGCCCAGAGCGATGGCCCCGCTCGTCCCTGGGCAGCAGCGCGCCGATCACCACATCGGTTTGTCGCTCCATGGCCGCGAGGGTGGCCTCGACCTGAGCCTGGGAAGGCTGGTCGCGCAGGGGACGGAGGTCGGCGACGGCTCCCTGCCCGGCCGCGACCGCCTGCAGGATGCTGGAGACGAACTCGGGGCCGCCCCGACTGCCGAGGGGGGCGCTGCGTGGCGCCGGGCGTTCCAGCCCGGGCCTGAAGAGGTTGTGGGTCTTGACCGGACAGCTGCGAGCGGCGTAGGGATCCAGAGTGAGCATCAGGCGTGGGCCCGGTGCAGGGCGACGATGCCCCCCGAGAGGTTCTTCCAGCCCACTCCCTTCCAGCCTGCGGCCGCCATCAGATCGGCTAGGGCGCGCTGGTTGGGCCAATCCCGAATGGATTCGCCGAGGTAGTCGTACGCCGCCGGGTTGGACGACCCGAGCGAGGCCACCTTGGGCAGGGCGGTCACCAGATACCGGTGGTAGACCGTCCGGAACGGGCCCCAGGTGGGGGTGGAGAACTCGCAGATGACGATCCGTCCGCCGGGACGGGTCACACGCCGAAGCTCAGTCAAGGCCGCCGCGGTGTCTTCGACGTTGCGCAGCCCGAAAGAGATCGTGACCGCGTCGAAGGCATCATCGGCGAAGGGCAGCGCGAGGGCATCGGCGTTGAGGAACGGAAGCTCCGGATGCCTGCTCTTGCCCACCGTGAGCATCCCGAAGCTGAGATCGGTGGGGACGACCACGGCTCCCTTGTCGGCGAACGGGACGGACGAGGTGCCGGTGCCGGCGGCCAAGTCGAGAATGCGCTGGCCGCGCCGGGGATCGACCGCCGCGACCGTCTCGGAACGCCAGTGCCGGTCCTGGCCGAGCGACAGCAGGTCGTTCATCAGGTCGTAGCGCGACGCCACCTGATCGAACATCGCGGCGACCTCGGCGCGACGGCGTTCCAAGGTGGCCCGGGCTTCACTCTTCTGCACGGCACTAGCCTGCCACGCGCCACCCACACCCCCTAACCCGTCCGCCTCGTCCCGTCCGGCGTCCCTTCCGTCCCGTCCTTTCCTCCCGTCCCTTCCGTCCGTCCCTTCCTTCCCGCCTCGTCTCGTCTCGTTCCGTCCTGCCGACTCTGCGCCCCGTAGG
>JBAVKY010000003.1:0-1680 GCA_049688555.1 Propionicimonas sp. | reverse complement strand
ACCGGCTCACTGTCGGCCAGCACGCCATCGAGGTCGAAGATGACCCCCACGTTCGCAGTCACGCCCACCGTCCTTGGTTCGTACCCCCGCACAGCCTAGCAACCGCGCTGCGACTGATCGCGGGGAGCCAACCGTCCCCGCTATCTGCACTCCTACCCTCCTCCCGTCGAGAATAGTTGCAAACGCCCTTCCCTTGGGGGCGGTTCCGCCCTAGGGTAGGAGCCATGGCAGCACTCCCCGATGAGGCGGACACGGTCCAGGCACTGCGGACGATGTGGCGCATCCGACTGTTCGAAGAGGCCGTCGAGGACCTCTACGGCAGAGGCATGATGCACGGAACCATGCACCTGTCGATCGGCGAGGAAGCGGTACCCGCGGGTGCCTGCGCGGCCCTGAAGGAGGGCGACCAGATCACCTCGACCCACCGGGGCCACGGCCACTGCATCGCCAAGGGAGCCGATCTCGGACGCGCCATGGCCGAGTTGCTGGCCAAGGACAACGGGTACTGCCGTGGGCGTGGCGGATCGATGCACATCGCCGATGTCGCCACCGGCAACCTGGGCGCCAACGGCATCGTGGCCGGAGGGCTCCCGATCGCGACCGGAGCCGCCTTGTCCAACAAGATGCGGGGGACCGACAACGTCACCCTGTGCTTCCACGGGGACGGCGCCGTCGGCGAGGGTGCGTGGCACGAGGCACTGACCCTGGCTTCGATGTGGAGCCTGCCGGTCGTCTTCATCTGCGAGAACAACCAGTACGGCATGTCGATGCCGAGCGCGAAGGCCTTCAAGATCGACCACCTCAGCGAGAAGGCCGCAGGCTACGGGATGCCGGGCGAGACCGTCGACGGCAACGACGTCGAGGCAGTCCGCGAGGTGGTCGGCCGCGCCGTCGATCGGGCTCGCCGCGGCGAGGGTCCGACCTTCATCGAGGCGCTGACCTACCGCTGGCGCGGGCACTCCAAGTCGGACAAGAACCTCTACCGGACCAAAGAAGAGATCGCCCTGTGGCGAGAACGTGATCCCATCGCACGGCACATCGCTCGACTGCTGCACCAGGGCGTGGCGACGCAAGCGGAACTCGACGCCGTCCACAACGAGGTGCGCCAGGAGATTCGCGACGCCGTGGTCTTCGGCACCAAGGGCGAGGAACCGACCCTCGAGGCCATGATGGCCGGCATCTACGCGCCGTCCCCCGTGGACGCCACCGAGGCAGGAGGTCGACGATGACCGGTCAGCTACGCACCATGACCTACGCCGAGGCTGTTCGTGAAGCGATGGCGATCGCCCTCGAACGTGACGAGCGCGTCTTCCTCATGGGTGAGGATGTCGGCATCTACGGCGGCGCCTTCGGCGTCACCAATGACCTGTACCAGCGGTTCGGCACCGACCGGATCCGCGATACCACCATCTCCGAACTCGGGATCGTCGGCGCCGGGGTCGGGGCCGCACTGACCGGGATGCGTCCGATCGTGGAGATCCAGTTCTCCGACTTCCTCTGCCAGGCGATGGACCAGGTCGCCAACCAGGCGGCCAAGCTGCACTTCATGGTCGGTGGACAGGCCGAGGTGCCCCTGGTGATCCGGGCCCCCGGAGGTTCCGGGACGGGGGCCGCCGCCCAGCACAGCCAGTCCCTGGAGGCGTGGTTCGCGCACATCCCCGGCCTCAAGGTCGTCATGCC
>JBAVKY010000002.1:0-5398 GCA_049688555.1 Propionicimonas sp. | reverse complement strand
GTCGTATTCGAGTTCGTGACCCGTCAACGGGTTGTACAGGCAGGAGACCGACCGGCCGCTCATCAGTTCGCTCATGCAGTGATTACAGCTCAGGCAGGTGCGGATCAGGTCGATCCGGCCTGCCTTGGCCTTGTTGTAGAAGTGCTCGTCGCACAACAGGGCTCGTCCGGTCGCGACGAGGTCCGCCTTCCCAGCCGCGATGATCTCATCGGCGAAGGCCGGGGTCTTGATCCGGTTCGCGACCGCGACCGGCACCGCGCTCCCGATGGCCTGCTTGATCGCCGCGGCGGCGTCCACGAACAACCCGAGCGCCTCCCCCGGCCCGGCCGCGGTCTTGCCCGACTCGTACGTCCCCCCGGACACGTTGATCGCGTCGATGCCGTGCTCCACCAGGCGGACGCAGAACTCCGCGGAATCGGCCACGCGCAGCCCATCCGGCAAGTACTCGTCGGCGGTGATGCGGTAGATCAGGGCCATCTCAGGGCCGAGCGCTGCGCGCAACCCGTCCACGATCTCCAGCGGGAACCGGGCCCGGCCAGCCTTGTCCCGGCCATACTCGTCCTCCCGGTGGTTCGTGTGCGGCGAGAGGAACTCGTTGACCAGGTAGCCGTGGGCGCCATGAACTTCAATGGCGTCGAATCCCGCCTGCTGAGCGCGCTGGCCCGCCCGAACGAACACCTGCACCAGTTCAGCGATCTCGGCCACCGTCAGTTCGTGGGGCATGGCCTGCATGACCGGGCACGGAATCGGGGACGGTGCCACCACCGTCCCGCCGGTCACCATCACGTTGGCCTGGCGGCCGCCATGGAACAGCTGGATGCCGACCAGCCCGCCTGCCTGATGCACCGCGGTGGTCAGCCGACGCAGCCCGGGCACCAGGGCGTCGTCATCGATCCCGAGCTGATTGGGAAAGCCCTTTCCCAAGCGGTGGACATAAGCCGCCTCCGTGATGTTCAACGCGACCCCACCCTTGGCGCGGGCCACGTGGTACGCAATGAAGCGGTCCGTCACCGCACCGTCTGTCCCGCACAGGTTGGTGACCATCGACGGCATGATCCCGCGATGAGCCAAGGTGAGTTTCCCGATACTCACCGGGGTGAACAGATGATCGACACTCATGGGAACCTCCCAGCCAAGCTCCGCCGGCGACACTGCCGACACTAGCCCTGGGCAGCGTCAGGCGCTGCCGATTCGCCCCCTTGCCAAACACGCCCGTGGCTGCCCGAACCACCAACCCGAACGTGCAAGAACCCAATCAGCTGGACGGCAGCTGCCCAGGGTCAGGCGCCGGTCGAGGAGTCGGCCCACCTCGGAGGCTAACCGCTCCGTCCGACTTGAGCCGCGACTGGAGTGCTTGGTCAAGGCGCTGGCACGATGACAACGTAGGCGGTTCCTGGTGTGGTCTCGCGCGGTGGTGTGAGATCGATGGCCACGACCGCGCCGGTCTTGACGGGTCCCAGCGAGTTCACGGTGAGCGATCCGTCGCAGGGCACGTCGCCGGAACTGGAAGCCGCACCATCGACGTTGACCCTGTAGGAGTAGACCCTGTAAGAGTGAAGGCCGTCGGCACTCTCGGAGCGGCACTCGCCCCGCACCTGGTACTTGCGTCCCCTGCTTGCTCGTGCCGCTGTGGTGGACGTGACGGTGCCCGTTTGCGCCACGGACCTTGTCCCGGCGGCGCTCCTGGCGGTCGCCAGTCAACCACGAGCTGCGTCGGCGTGGTTTCATCGACTCCGTGGTATCCAGGGCAGCGAGCAGGTCGCGCGGTTCGACCTCCTGGCCGTATGGAATCGGTCCTCGTTGGACGCCTTACTCGCCGGCGACCGCGCCGCGCCCATCCGCCGCCCGCTCAAGCCCGCGGCAGTCTCGGCGGGTCGGTATGGTCGTGACAGGAGGTTCGTCATGAGCTACGCACTGAGCATCGATTTGGTCCAGCCGTTCGATGAGGTCGTTCCCCAGGTCAAGCAGGCACTGGCTGCGAATGGCTTCGGCATCGTCTCGGAGATCGACATGCAGAAGACGTTGAAGGAGAAGATCGGTGTCGAGATCGAGCCGCAGCTGATTCTGGGGGCCTGCAATCCTCGTTTCGCCAACCGCGCCCTGCAGGTAGAGCCGTCGATAGGGCTGCTCCTGCCGTGCAACGTGGTTGTCCGGCACACCGCAGGGGTGACCGTGGTCGAGGCGATCAACCCGGAGACACTGGTGACTCTCACGGAGAACCCCGCCTTGGCCGCGCTGGCCAAGGAACTCACGGCCGCGCTGAACGCGTCGCTCGACATCCTGCGCGGCACGGCCTGACCCCGCGGGTCATCACTGGGTTCCCTCAGCCGGCGGCCAGCAGGTCGTCGTACTGGTCGATTTCGCGGCGGTAGGTGGTTGTTGTCCGCGCCACGGGCGCGCCGTGGTGGTCGAAGGACAGGGCGCAGACCGTGAAGACCTGGCCGGACGCCTGGAGGCCGAGGGCGGCCCGTTCGGAGGGGTCGGCCTGCCGATAGCCGAAGGTCCTGCGTTCGGAGGCGATCACGTGCCCGGCTTCGCTGAGGACGCGGCGCGGCGGCGCGGTGAGATCCTGCAGTGCTGGGTTGAACAGGGACGAGGGCAGCCAGGTGCGACGCACGCTCACCGCACGGCCGTCGATGGCGAACAGTTGCTCCACATAGATGAGCCGGGTCAGCTCGGCCAGCCCGAGTTCCGTGGCCACCGTGGGGTCGAGGTGGTCCGGGTCGAGCCTGAGCATCCAGGCCCGCCCACCGCTGGTGGTGGGGTTGGGCCCACTCACAAAGGCCCGTTTGCTCGAGTCGGTCGGCTCGGTGACCATGGTGCCCACACTCCTGACACGGACGATCAGCCCCTTATCGGCCAGGTCGCTGTACGCCTGCCGAAGCGTGGTCCGGGAGATGTTCAGTCGTTGCGCCAAGTGATCTTCCCGCTCGAGGGTGTCCCCCGGCTTCAGCATCCCTCGGGCGATCGCGGCGGTGAACTGCTGCGAAAGCTGGTGGTGGAGCGGCACCGGGCTCGTGCGGTCTAGTGAGAGCAGAACGGTGGCAGTGCGAGCGTGTGCGGCCATGATGGCTCCTTCGATCGGCTGGCCCGCGCCAGGCGCCTCGACGACGGGTGAACGAAAGGTGGTGGCGGCCTCCGCCGGGCCGCGGCGGCCGCCACCGGGAGAGGGCTCAGATCAGCTCTTTGGCCGGGACGAAGCGAAGGCCTCGACGTTGTCCTTGGTGATCAGCTCGGCCTTGGTCTGGGTGATGGGCTCCAGGGTCTTGCCAGCCAGGGCGTCGAGCGCGGCCTTGATCGCACCTTCAGCCTGCAACTCCGGGAACTGGGCGACCGAGCCGGCCAGCGTGCCGGCCTTGATCGCGGCAACGTCGTCGGCCGACGCATCGAAGTCGAAGATCGCGACCGGGCGGCCGTAGTTGGACTGTTGGACGGCCTGGACGGCACCTTGACCCATCTCGGCGTTGATGGCCCACACGACATCCACGTCCTTGTTGGAGGTGAGGATGTTCTGCATCACGTTGAACGCCTGGGCACGGTCGTTGTTGGCGGTCTGCGAGGCGACGATCTTGAAGGTGCCGGCAGCGACCACCGGATCCTTGAAGCCGTTGAGGCGGTCATCGAGCGCCTTCACACCGGAGATTCCCTCAAGCAGGACGACGTTGCCCTGCTTGATGGTCTTGACCGCGTAGTCGCCCGCGAGCTTGGCGGATTCGTATTGGTCGATGCCCACATAGGTGACGACCTTGCCACCGGCGGCGCTCAGGGCGGCGTTGTCGATGGTGTCGTTGACCAGCACCACGGGAATGTTGGCCTGGTTGGCCTTGACGATCGAGGGGATCAGCGCCTTGGAGTCGGCTGCGGAGAGGATGATCGCGTTCACCTTCGAGGCGATCGCGTTCTCGACCATCTGGATCTGCTTCTCGACGTCGGTTTCCTTCTCCGGCGCCTGGAAGCTGAGCTCAACCTTGTTGGCGGCGGCGGCCTTGTCGGCGCCGGCCTTCATGTCGATCCAGAACTGGTCGGACATGGCCTTGACGACGTAGGCGATCTTGACGGGGCCGCCGGCGGTGGCGCCGCCTGCGCTGGTGGAGGGAGTGGGCGAGTCGGCGCAAGCTGTGGTGAACAGCATTCCGGCCGCCAGCAGTGATGCCATAAGGAACTTCTTCATGACTCTCGGTCCTTTCTGTGGTTCGAGACATTTCGAATGATGGGTTGGTCGTTGTGGCAATTGGGGAACAGCGTTAGCAGGCGGTCACTGCGAGGATTGTGGGAGCCAGGCGCCACGCCCAGCCCGACCGCGTGGGATCTAGGCCTTCTTCCGGCTCCGTAGGGCGTCGGCGAGAATGGCGATCAGGATGATGATGCCGAGAATGAGTTTTTGGAGGTTGGAGGACACATTCAATAGGTTCAGGCCGTTGCGGATAACGCCGATGATGATGGCACCCATCAAGGTTCCCCAGACATTGCCCGACCCACCCAGCAGGCTCGCGCCTCCGATAACGGCGGAGGCGATCGCGTCCAACTCGTAATCCTGTCCGGCGATCGGCTGGGCGGAGTTGAGCTTGGCCACCAGGACGAAGCTGGCCAGTCCGGCGAGGGTTCCGGCGATGGTGTAGGTGAGTGTCTTGAACTTGACCACGTTGATGCCGGAGAGCCTGGTGGCTTCCTCGTTGCCGCCGATGGCGTAGATGTAGCGGCCGGTCTTGCGGTACTTCATCAGGTAGTAGACGCCGATGTAGAGGGCCAGCATGAGCAGGATCTGGACGGGGATCTTGGTGCCGGGAATGGTGCCCTGGCCGATCCAGTTGAACTCGTTGCTATAACCGGTAATCGTCTTGCCATTGGCCAGGGTGAGCGCCGCGCCGCGCGCCATGCTCATCATGGCCAGGGTCGCGATCATGGGTTGGAGTTTCAGCTTCGAGATGAGAATGCCATTGAAGGCCCCGCATCCGGCACCGAGCGCGATCGCCACGGGGACGGCGATGAGCGGGGAGATCTTGTAGTCCACGATCATCATGCCCATGACGATGCCGGTGAGCCCCAGGACGGAACCGACGGAGAGGTCGACGCCGCCGGTGAAGATCACCAGGCTCATGCCCAGGGCGATGATGGCGTTGATCGTGACCTGCTGGAGGATGTTCACCAGGTTGTCCGTGGTCCGGAAGGTCGGCGAAATGACGGCCAGGAGGATGCACAGGGCGGCCAGGACGATGGCCGGGGTGATGTTGGACTTGTCGATTCGGGAGAATCGGAGGAGAACGTTCGCTTTCATTGGAGGTCAGTGCCTTTCGGGGACGTTGCGAAGCGCACCGGTCGCGTAAGAGACGACCGTCTGTTCGGTGAGATCTGTCATGTCGGGGCCCTCGATAAGGCCGGTGACTTCGCCCTCGTGCAT
>JBAVKY010000001.1:0-1623 GCA_049688555.1 Propionicimonas sp. | reverse complement strand
GGCGTGACCATCGACGAACCCGGGCATCAACGTTTTACCGCCGAGGTCCTTCAGCACCGTGCCGTCACCCTGCCGCTCGAGCGCGGCCGCCTTGCTGCCGACGAACGTGATCTTGCCGTCGTCCACGACGATCGCTTCGACGGTGGTGGGCTGGTCGCCGTCCATGGTGACGATCGGCCCGCCCGTGATGATGAGGTCCGCCCCTTTGCCGAGCTGAGTGTCGGCGGGCTTCTGGCCGCAGGCAGTCATTGCGAGGGCGGCAACGAGGATGGAGGCAACAGTCTGGTGGCGGGGCATGCAGGCTTCCTTGGGTTTGCCGGCGAGGGGGGTGGGTTATCGCTGTCTGCGCTTCGTTTAGTTCACGAGAGTGTTCTTGTAAAGCCTGCCGTCCTTCATGATGACGACGAAGCTCCTGTCCGGCGTTGCAACCAGCGAGAGGTCCTGCACAGGGTCGCCGTCGACCAGCAGCAAGTCGGCCAATGCCCCTTCCTCGACCACGCCGAGGCGGCCAGGGTAGGGGTCGCGCGGCCCCGACATTGCCAGCAACTGCGCGTTGTCGTGGGTCGCCATGCGCAGCACCTCCGCGGGCGTGAACCAGCGTTGCATCTTGGCGAGCTGCGCTCCTTGCCTGGACGCGAGCTTTGCGTCGAACAGCGTGTCCGTGCCCCAGGCAAGCTTGACGCCGTGCTTCTTCGCCAGCGCATAGGCTGTGTCGGTGCCGCCCACCATCACCAGCTGTTTGCGGCGATTCGGCGACCCCTCAGGAAACGGGACTGCATCCTCGTCGTCGAGGAAGGGCTGCATGTTCCACCACACTCCCGCCTGCGCCGCTGCCTTCGCCGTCGCTTCGTCCGCCAGCTGTGCGTGCTCGATGCAGCGTACGCCTGCGCGGATTGCCTGCTGGATGGCTCCCGGCGTATAGGCATGTACCGTCACGTAAGTACCCCAGGCGGCTGCTGCTTCGACCGCGGCGCGCATCTCGTCCTCCGTGTACTGAGTGACGTCGAGGGGATCGTAGTTCGAGGCGACGCCGCCGCCCGCCATGAGCTTGATCTGGCTGGCGCCTTTCATCAGTTGCTCGCGTACCGCCTGCAGCACCTGCGGACGCCCGTCCGCGATCGCGGCGAATCCCTCGCGTTCCGTGAAGTGCAAGGTTCGGTTCGCACTCGCTGGGAGGTCGTGATGCGGCGAACGGAAATCCCCGTGCCCCGACGTCTGCGAAATTGCTGCGCCCGACGGCCAGATCCGCGGCCCCACGACGACACCTTCGTCGATGGCTCGTTTGAGCCCGAAGGTCGGGCCGGCAACGTCCCTCACCGAAGTGAACCCTCGCATCAGCGTTGCCGTCGCGGCCCGTCCGGCCTGCAGCGCGAGATAGTTTGGGTCGGATGTGAACACCACGCTCAACGGAATCTCAGCCATGACCAGGTGGGTGTGCGCATCGATCAACCCAGGCATCAGCGTCCGCCCCCCACCTTCGATCCGGGTCACTGCCATGCCTGCCGGCGGGATGATCGGTGTCGTCGAGATACGCTCGATCGTACGGCCAACGACCAGCACGTTGGACGCCGTCGAAAGATGGGGACTCGAACCGTTGAAGATCCGGACGTCCTGGAACAGGAC